>CANGOK010000062.1 GCA_947455285.1 Beijerinckiaceae bacterium
AAAAGACGTCGCGATGATCTACGGTTCCGGTGAAGGAGACGATGTCGACCACACAGAGCCCGCATTCGCCGCGCCTGCAGTCCGACACGACGCCAACACCCGCTTCTTCAAGCGCAGCGAGCATGGACTGGCCCGCCTCCACCTCCACGCTCACGCCAAGGCGGGGCGCGTGGACCGTGAAACGTTCGGAGGCGAAGCGTCCGCTGGAGCCGAAGGTCTCGTAGACGAAACGCTCCGGCCTGCGCCCGCTCGCCTGCCAAAGGCTACGCGCGCCCTCAAGCAAGGAGATCGGCCCGCAGACATAGGCCTCGCCCGATGGATCGAGCTTCGCGAGTTCAGCGGCGAGGTCCATGCGTTGGCCCTCGTCAGCGGCGAAGACTTCGAGCCTGTCGCCCAACATCGTCGCAAGGTCGTCGAGAAACGGCATGGCTGCGCGCGAACGGCCCGCATAGAGCATCCGCACCTTCGAGCCGCGGCGCACAAGCCGGCCGGCCATGCCGATGAGCGGCGTAACGCCGATGCCGCCTGCGATCAGCAGATATTCAGGCGCCTGCCGCGTCAGTTCGAAATGCGTGTCGGGCTCGGCGACTTCGAGCCGTGCGCCCACAGGCAAGGACCACATGTAGCGCGAGCCGCCGCGACCGGGCTCCTCGCGCTTGACCGCGATGCGCCAGCAACCGTCGACTGGCGTCTCGCCCACGAGCGAGTAATAACGCAGGTCCGTCTTGCCATCGATGATGACGCGGATGGCCAGATGCGCGCCGCTGGGAAAAGGACCCGCGCCCGCCTCCGGCTTCAGTAGGATTTCGCGCACGCCTTCTGCGGCGTCACGAACGCCAGCGACGGCGGCGGCGGTCCAGTTGCGATCCGAACGCATGACCCCTCCCCGCTCAGCCGACGAGCCGCACGCCGCGCTTCATCTCCGCCTCAGCTTTCACCATGGCGTCGATCTGCCGGCGCGCCCACATGGCGCCCGCGTCGATGTTGAGGTTGTAGAAGACGTGATCGGGATTCTCGTCGATGGCGCGCTGCTGAGCCTCGACGATGCGCTCGTCCTCGCCAAAGACCCTCGTGATCGCGTCGCGGATCTCGGTGGTGACGCGCTGCTCATTGATGCGGTAGTCGCGCATGTTGCCCCAGAAGTAATGGCAGGTCTTTTCGGTCGCGGGAGTGATGGTGTTGACGACCACCATGCTAACGCCCTGCGAGCGGTCGCCCTGCGGCGCGCCAGTGCCCGTGGGGGCGACGCCAACGTCGATGGCGACTGTGCAAGGCGCCTGGAACTGGATGATCTGCCAGCGGTCCACATTGCCGGGCTTGCCAAGTTGCTTGCGCCAGAACGGGGGCGGCTCGATGTCGATCATCCAGCGTGTGACCGTGGTGGTGCGGTCGCCATGAGTCACGTCGAAGGGCGCTTCGGCCACGGCGTCGTTGCCGATGCTGGATGAGTGGATGAAGGTCTCGTGGGTGAGATCCATCAGGTTGTCGACGATGAGCCGGTAATCGCAGGCGGCATGAATGGTCTTGCCATCGCCCGCCCAGGCAGGATCGCTGTTCCAGTGGAGATCAGGCACGAGCGCAGGATCGGCCAGCGCCGGATCGCCAGGCCAGACCCAAACGAAACGATGCCGCTCCACCACCGGGAAGCTGCGCACGGCAGCCGAGGGGTTGATCGTCTCCTGCGAGGGCATGAAGACGCAGCGCCCCTGCGAGTTGAAGCGGATGCCGTGGTAGGCGCACTGCACATTGTCGCCGATCAGCTTGCCCATGGAGAGCGGCACGAGGCGATGCCAGCACGCGTCCTGCAAAGCGACAGCGTCGCCGTTCTCGGTGCGATAGAACACCATTTTGACGCCCGCGATGGTGCGGGGCAGAAGCTCGTGGCGAAGCTCGGCATCCCAGGTCGCGGCATACCAGGCGTTCAGAGGAAACGGACGGGGGGCTGTCATTTAGGGCCTCATCGGTTCGCTTCGAAATGGAAAACGGAAGACGCCATTACGCTCTCGCGGCGCGCGAAGAAAGCGAATTTCTTGCTGTAAATCATATAAAAGCGAAAAGACCTGAAAGGTCGCGCTGAAGTGGGAAAGCACCCTTTTATGGGCGAAAGACAGTGGGCGAATGATAGGGAGGGTGGGACGATGCCTGCCCATCGAGCGCCCATCGCTAAGGCCTTCTGGACACCTCCCCCCCATCGCCCTACACAAGTGCATGGTGTTCTTCGTCTTCATCCTCTGCGGCTTTGCGAGCGCGCTGTCCAATCGATCTATGGACCCGCTGCTGACGATGATCGCACGGGATTTCTCGATTCCGATCACCACCGCCGCCCTGCTCTCCTCCGCCTATGCCTTTCCCTACGCCTTGAGCCAGCCGGTGCTTGGCCCCGTGGGCGATTTCTACGGCAAGTCGCGGGTGCTGAAGGCTTGTTTGTGGCTGCTCGGCTTTTGCACCGTTGGCTGCATCTTCGCCCCCACCTTCGAAGCGCTGCTCGGTTTCCGTCTGCTGGGCGGCGTCGCGGCAGGCGGCATCATGCCGGTCGCCATGGCCTCGATTGGCGACAAATATCCGCCTGCGGTCAGACAACTCGCCATCGGCCGCTTCCTCACGGCGGGGCTCACCGGCATGATCCTCGGCGCAAGCCTCGCCGGCATCATGGCCATGAGCTTCGGCTGGCGCAGCTTCCTCTATCTGACCGCCGCCATGGCCTTCACGGCCGCCATCGGCGCAACTCTGCTGCTGCATGAGCCTGCCAGACCGACAGGGCACATCCGCCTTTCCGACGCCGCCACGAGCTATGGCAAGGTCTTCGCCAACCCCAAGGCCTGGTTCTGTTTCGGCACGGTCTTCCTTGAGGCCATCGCGCTCTATGGCTGCACCCCCTTCATCGGCGAATTGATGGAGAGCAACGGCCTTGGCACAGCGCGCGAGGCAGGTTTTGCGCTGGCGGGGGTCGGCATTGGCGGGCTTCTTTATTCAGTCACTCTGCCCATCACCCTGAGGCTCTTTCGCCGCACGCAGATGATGGCGATCGGGGGGAGCCTCGCCGGAGCGGGACTGCTCGGCATGGCGCTCGCCCTGCCCTGGCCGCTCATGTGCCTTGGCTTCACGGTGACGGGCTTTGGGTTCATGATGCTCCACAATTCGGTTCAGGCCGAGGTGGCGGAACTGGCGCCGACCGCACGCGCCTCAGCCTTCTCCATGCATTCCTGCTCTTTCTTCCTTGGGCAGGCCATCGGCCCCATCATCTTCGGCTTCGGGCTGCATCATGCAGGCCGGGGTTGGCTCGTCCTCAATATGGCGCTGCTGGTGGCGACCGGCCTTGTGGTGTCACGCCTCTTCGCGCGCTATCCTTCAGCCTCAGGACGCTTATGAGCGCAGCATGGCAGAGACTGACCTTACGATCCGGATCGCCCGTTCTTTCGCCGACATCGACCCGGCGGCATGGGACGCCTGCGCCAACCCGCCTGACTCATATGATCAGGATGAGCGGTTCAACCCGTTCATAACCCACGCTTTCCTTCATGCCTGCGAAGCCTCTGGCTCAGCCGTGCCGCGCACTGGTTGGGGCGGCGCTCATGTGTTGGTGGAAGATGGCGAAGGCCAATTGCTTGCAGCCGCGCCCTGCTATCTCAAGTCCCACAGTATGGGCGAATATGTCTTCGATCAGGGCTGGGCCGACGCCTATGAGCGTGCGGGTGGTCGCTATTATCCCAAGCTCCAAATCTGCGCGCCCTTCACGCCTGTGCCAGGACGGCGATTGCTCGTCGCGTCGGGGCCCCGCGCCGACGAGGCTCGCGAGGCGCTGATATCCGGCCTGCGCGGCCTCATGGAAAAGACAGAAGCTTCGTCGATCCATGTGACCTTCCTGACCCGCACGGAATGGGAGACGCTGGGCGCGCAGGACTTCCTGCTGCGCACTAACAAGCAGTTCCATTTCTTCAACAAGGGCTATGGCGACTTCGAAGGCTTTCTCGCCACCCTTGCGTCACGCAAGCGCAAGGCCATCAGGCGCGAGCGCAGGGATGCCCTGAGCGCAGGCGTCGAGATCGAATGGGCCACCGGCGCGGATCTCACCGAAGCTCACTGGGACGCTTTCTTCGCCTTCTACATGGACACGGGCTCGCGCAAATGGGGCCGCCCCTATCTCAACCGCAAGTTCTTCACGCTGCTGACCGAAACGCTCGCGGATCGGATCTTGCTCATCATGGCCAAGCGCGAGGGGCGCTATATCGCAGGCGCGCTCAACCTCATCGGCGATGATGCGCTCTATGGGCGCAACTGGGGCTGCGTGGAGGAACATCCCTTCCTGCATTTCGAGGTCTGCTATTATCAGGCCATCGACTTCGCCCTTTCGCGCGGCCTCAAGCGTGTCGAGGCAGGCGCGCAGGGTGAACACAAGCTGCTGCGCGGCTACGAGCCCATCGAAACCTTCTCAGCCCACGCCATCGCCGATCCCCGGCTCGAAAAAGCCGTCGACGAATTCCTGCGTCATGAGCGGCGGGAGATGGAGCAGGTGATCGATCTCTATGCGCAGCACACGCCGTTCAGGAAGGGCGAGTTGCAGCAGGAATCATAGGCGAGCGGTTGATTCCTCGCCCCGCTCCGGCCAATCTGGTCGCCAATTTACGGGAGGGATTCCATGCGTATCATCGCAGCCGCGCTTACCGCAGCCACGCTCATGTCATCCACCGCCATGGCGGCTGATCAGGCGCTCATCGACGCCGCGAAGAAGGAAGGCGAGGTGACCTGGTACACGACCTCCATCGTGGATCAGTTTGTTCGCCCGGCTGCGCAGGCTTTCGAGAAAAAATACGGCGTGAAGGTCAACTTCATCCGCTCGAACGCGATCGAGATTGAGCTGCGCGTCACCAATGAATCCAAGGCTGGGCGGGTTCAGGCTGACCTTGTCGATGGCACCACCACCTCGATCACGCTCAAGAAACTGGGCCTCGTCGAGAAATGGACGCCCAATGTAGACCTGCCCGACCGCTACAAGGACCCTGAAGGCTACTGGATGGCCTCGCAGGAATATGTCCTGATGCCCGGCTATAACACCGACCTGATCCCCAAGGGCTCCGAGCCCAAGAGCTGGCAGGATCTGCTCGACCCCAAATGGAAGGGCAAGATGGTTTGGAACGTCACGCCTTCCAGCTCCGCTGGTCAGGGCTTCGTGGGGCTGGTCCTGATGGAAATGGGCGAAGAAAAGGGCCGCGCCTACCTGGAAAAGCTCGCCAAACAAGAGATTGTGGGAATGCAAGCAGCCGCCCGCCAAGTCCTCGATCAGGTGGTGGCGGGCGAGTATCCGATCGCGCTCCAGATCTTCCACAACCACACGACCATCAGCCAAGCGCGCGGGGCGCCGGTCTATTTCCTCAAGACGGAACCGGGGATGGGCGTCGTCCTGCCCATGTCGCTAATCAAGAACGCACTGCACCCAAATGCGGGCAAGCTGCTGTTCGAATTCATCCTCTCTGAGGAAGGACAGAAACTGATGGCGGAATCAGGCGAGCTGCCCGTCCTGCCCAGCGTGCCGCCCAAGGTCGCCGCCCTGCGCCCCGGCCCCGACACGTTCCGCGCCATATACTTGCCGCCAGAAAAGCTTGTCGAAAATCTCGCCCAGTGGACGAAGGTCTATAACGAATATTTCCGCTGAGGCGCAGGTCTGATAACCCTCTTCCGACGCACAGCGCCGGGAGAGCCTGATGAGCAGCTACGACACCAACAACATCTTCGCAAAGATCCTGCGCGGCGAGATTCCGTCCACCAAGGTCTATGAGGATGATGTCGCCCTCGCCTTCATGGATGTGATGCCGCGCGGTGACGGCCATGTGCTCGTGATCCCCAAGGAACCGGCGCGGGGAATTCTCGACATGCCTCCCGACGCTCTCGGCCCTTTCATGCAGCGAGTCCAGAAAGTGGCCGCCGCCGCCAAGGCAGGCATGGGGGCGGACGGCCTCACGCTGCAACAGTTCAACGAATCCGCAGGTGGACAGGTGATCTTCCACCTGCATTTCCACGTTCTGCCCCGCTGGGATGGCGTGCCCTTGAGGCCGCATTCAGGAACGATGGAAAAGCCAGAAGTGCTGGCGGCCAATGCGGAAAAGATCCGGGCCGCCTTCGTCTGAGATCAAACAGCAGGCCGAGGGGCTCGCCCCCAGGCCCTGCAAAAGTTAGTGCAGCAACGCTAACACGAAGTGGGCCTTCGTATAGGCGCCGACCATGACTGCAAGGCCGCAAAGGCCCAAGCCAATCGAGCCCGCCGAGAACCACATGATCGACGTCAGCAGGGTGACAGACGAGAGCACGATTCCCAGCTGAATAAGAAGTGAAGCGAATTCGTAGGCATGGTACTGCTCAAGAAAACCGTCACGCTTCGCTTCGATATCCTTGGCCTTCTTCATGAGCTCCTTGCGGCCCTCATTGGTGCTCGGCTCGCTTTCCCAGCGGTCGATCGTCGCCTGCCAAGTCGACAACTGCTTTTCGACCTCAGGCTTGCCCGCGTCAGCCTGCACCTTGAGCCCCTCGATGTTCGTGCGAAGCACCGTCTGACGGATCGTCTTCGCCTGGAAGAAGTTCCAGGTGTCGCTGGCCTCAATGGTAAGGCCCAGCGCGTGTGTCTGAGCAGACTTGCCGAGCATTTCAGAGACAGCGAGAAAGAGGGCGAGAACCGAAATCAGCAGACCTATCAGCTTCGAATTGCGGTTGTTGCTGTGGGCCGCCTCGTGAGTGGCCTCGTGCGTAACTTCTTCCATGGCGTCGGACATGAACTTCTCCCTCCCGGGTCGAATCAATCAGGAAACCGGAAGCTTATCTATCATTCCCAAGCCACATGGCGCGAGTCTGGCGACAGCTCCGCCATACCGTTTGCAATGACAAAATGGCGAAATGACAACGCCTTAGCTATTCGCCCTCACCCCATCTTGCGCACAGGAACCCGCTTGACCTCATGGGCCTGCAGGATGGGCAGCACGTCGCGTCCGAAGCGCCGGACCTGCTCAAGGAACATCTTGTTGGGCATTGCGCCCAGATTCATGTTGATCAGCAGGTTATTCGAGCCTGCCGCTTCTGCGCGCGCGATCAGCTTTTCCGCGACCTCCTTCGGCTCGCCCCAGGCGAAGGCGCCCGATTCCAGATTGGCGTCGATGTCGCTCTGGTTCATGGCGCGGATCTTCATGCGATCCATGGCGGCGTGGGGAAGGTTCTCGGGCCTCACGTAATCGAAGGTCGAGCCCGCCTGATCCGGCCCCGGAGAGGGCGTCGACGCATTCGACGAGGGATTGGCTGAAGGCAGGCTGCCGTGGTGCCAGAGCGTTTGGTTGAAATAGAGGAAATAGGGCGAATATTCCTCGCGCGCCTGCGCCTTGGTTGGCGCCACATAAGCGTCGGTGAAGAAGCAGATGTGGTCGGGCGTGATCTGGTGGCCGTTATCCGCCAGACATTTCGCATAGTAGGAGACCACGTCCTCTACTACGCCCTGATGGGGCGAGGCGATGACCGCGTTGAAATTATGCTTGCCCGCGTATTCGATCGTCTCCTTCGATCCGCTGAAGGGCAGCCAGATCGAAGGATGGGGCTTCTGATAGGGCCGCGGCCAGATCGAGATATCCTTGTGCTTCCAGAACTTGCCCTCATAGGAGAAGAGGTTCTGGGTCCAGGCGCCCAGCACGACCTCCATGCCCTCTTCGAAACGCTCGCGCGATTCCGACATGGGCACGTTGTAGACGCGATATTCACGCGGCACGCCGCGCGCAAAGCCCGCCATGACGCGCCCGCGCGAAATGCAATCCACAACCGCCAGTTCTTCGGCGATGCGTAGCGGATTATGAAGCGGCAAGAGGTTGCCGAGCATAAGCAACTTGAGATTCTTGGTGCGCTGGGCGGCGAGCGCTGAGAACATGTTCGGCGAATTCATCAGGCCGTGGGGCGTGGTGTGATGCTCGTTGAGGCCAAGGCCGTCGAAGCCGAGCCGCTCCATCTCGTCCCAAACTTCGAAATGCTCCTCATAGGTGCGCGCCGCCACTTCGGGGTCGAAATGCTCGCCGGGTAGCGGATAGGGCAGATAACGGTCGGGCTTGGCGAAGTCGAAGTGGCGGTCGTAGGCGAGAAGATCGAAAATGAAGACGCGCATAGCCGCCAATTCCCCCTGATGTCGCTGGTCAGCTCCAGCCAGCATTTGCGCGGAAGCTATGGCGCCTTTCCGAGCCTTGTCAACAAAGTGTATACTCTTTGAAATTTCGGATTGCGACCCATGGCCGACGTAACTCTGAACCAGCGCTGCAACAGCTACGATGTGCATCAGCACCTACGCCGCCTGATCATGACCGGGCGGCTCCCGCCGGGCGCCATCGTGTCTCAGGCAGGCCTTGCCCGCGACATTGGGGTGAGCCGCACGCCGGTGCGCGAGGCCATGCGCATGTTGCAGAACGAGGGGTTGCTGGAGGCAGAGCCCAACAATCGCGCCCGCGTGACCGGCTTCAGCGCCGGGGAGCTGGAAGCCACCTATTTCGCCCGCATCCTGCAGGAATCAGCCGCCTTCGCGCTGGCCATACCCCAGATGAACTCGGAAAGTCTGGAGAAGGCGATCAGCGCCTTCGACGCCATGCAGCGCGCGGAGACCCGGGCCGACTTCGACCTCTGGGTGCTGGCCCACAGGGACTTTCACCGGCTGCTCGCAGCACCCGCCGGGCGCGAGATTGAGGCGCGCATCGTGAGCCTGCTTGAGCAGTCGACCCGCTTCCAACACATGCTCAACAGCACACGCGAGCCCAATTGGTGGATTCAGCGCGACGATGAACACGCCCGGCTTCTCGAGGCCTGCCGGAGCGGCGATGCTGCGGGCGGCGCCAAGTTGATGGCCCACCATCTGGCTCAATCCGCCCTGATGATCCTCGATGAGTTCGCCAATGACGGCGTAAGTCGCGGAGCCTCCATTGCGCTCGCGCGGGATCTCATGATGCGGGGATGAACGCCCCATTTGCTTTCCGGCTCATTGCTGGGCATCCTCCATACAAACAGGGAGGAGACGACATGCTGAAGAAATACGCGCCTTTGCTCGGAATAGGCGCGCTCTTGTGGGCCGGCGCGGTCGCTGCGCAAGGCATCGCGCCAGCGGTCCCCAATGTCGCCGTTCCCGCAAATGTGGATGTCTTCAACCTCGATCTGGATGGGATCAAGAAATACTCGACCTCCCAGAATTTCGAAGTTCTCGGCCACTCCTATCTCAAGATCCCCGACCGCACCCCATGGGCCAAGGCCGAAGGACGGCCCGGAACCGAAGTCGGCTCTGGCTTCAACACCGTGCGGGTCTATGACGGCGTCGCCTATATGGCGGGCTATAATTACCCTGGCACCATCTTCGGCGTCGCCATCGCCGATGTGCGCGATCCCGCCAACATCAAGCCGCTGAGCTTCATCCCCTGCAATCCCGGCGCGCGTTGCACCTATTTGCGCGTCAACCCCGACAAGAAGGTTCTCGTCTTCGGCCACGACAGCGACAGGGACAATCCCAACAAGCTGAAGGCGGGCGAGCAGGCGAAGATCGGCTGGTCTTTTTATGACGTGTCCGACCCCGCCAAGCCCAAAGAGATCGCCTTCGTCCCCGCCTCGCCCGGCGGCAAGACGCATGGCATGGATATCGACGGGAACTATCTCTACGGCTGCGGCACCTTCTCCTCCGATCTCAATCGCGAGGCGTTGCAGATCGTCGATTACAGTGACCTGAAGAACATCAGACAGGTCGCAACATGGCATGTCACTGGCCAGCTCAAGGGCGAGCAATTTGCGCCGATGAATCGCGCGGGGCCCGACGGCAAGCAGCAACTCATCCAGTGCCACGAGATCGTTCATTACAATGATCGGCTCTATCTGGGCTGGCGTGATGCGGGCATGATCATTCTGGATGTGAAGGATCGCACCAAGCCTCGCGAACTCACCTCCTTCGATTATGTGCCCCCCTTCCACGGCGGCTTTCTCGGCGCCGCCCATACGTCCATGCCAGTCGTGACCAAGCTCGGCGAAGACCCTGACATCGTGGTGCATACGGATGAGATCTTCGATTGCCCGCAAGGCTTCGGGCGCATCCTCGATGTGTCGGACATGAAGAGCCCTGATGTGGTGAAAGGCGCCCGCCCCGCCAATGTCCAGTTGCTCTCGACATTCAGAGCCGAACATCTCTCCGACAAGTTCGATCCTGTGAAGAAGGAGTTTGTCTGCGAAGCGGATGGCGGCCCCAACGGAACCCTTTCCAACTCCACTCACTTGCCCTTCCCCGACCGACGTTCGCCAAGCCTCGTCTATGTGACATGGTATGACGAAGGCGTGCGCGTGATGGACATCAGCAACCCCGCGGCGCCGCGCTTCATCGGCCACTATCTGTCGCCGCGCTTCGCTTCGCCCGGCCGCAAGGATCGACATACGCGCGAGATCTGGCAGGATCCGAAAACCGATCTGCTTTACATCACCGACGGCAATGGCGGGGGCCTGACGGTGCTGCGCTACACTGGCCCCATTCCCGCCAACGCGCCGCTGCCCGGAGCCCGTTGAAGCGATGCGCCTTGTCGGTCTCTCGCTACTGGCCGCGCTTCTTATGAGCGGAGCCTCACGGGCGGATGATCCAATCCGCCCTGAAGACATGCCGCGCACGAGCCGCTACGCCTCCACACATTCCTATTTGCGTGGAGGCGAGGCGGAGCGGCTGGGGCTTGAGGCGCAAAACGCCCGCATTCAAGGGGCCGAAGATTCCGCCGTAGAGCTCGGCCCCGAGATCGACGCGCAGGGCAATTACACGCAGGTGCATTTCCGGCTCGAAATCGCCGAGGTGCAGGAAGAGGTCTATCCCGGCGAATTCGTCACCTTCTGGGTCTATGCTCCGCTTGGCCGCAGCATGAGTTCTCCCGCGCGCCTGCCGAGCCCCACCCTGCGGGTCCAGGAGGGCGATCGGGTCAAGGTGACGCTCTACAACACTCATTATCTGCCCCATACGATCCACTTCCACGGGCTGCCGCAGTCATGGGACATGGATGGCATGCCGGGCATGCCGCATCCCGAGGTCATGCCGGGTGAAAACTTCACTTATGAATTCACCGCCAAAGCCGCGGGCACCTATTGGTACCACTGCCATGTGCAGGAAGACGTGCATGTTCCCATGGGCCTCGCGGGCATGTTCATCGTCGAGCCGCGCAGGCCCAACAATCACTTTGCGCGGATGACGCCCGGCGCCGGACGCATCGACGTTCCCGCCAAAGGAACGGCTGAGGCCTATCAGGGCGAATATTCGCTGGTCTATATGGATGTCGATACGAGGCTGCACCGCATCCCCGCGCTCACCAATGACGTGCGGGAAATCGAGCGCCGCATGCATCGCGACTATGATGTGGGCCAACGCAGGCCCGATGTCTTCCTGCTAAACGGCCGCTCTTTCCCTTACACGCTGCGCGACAGTCCGATCCTCGTGAAACCCGACGAGCAGGTCAAACTGCGCATCCTCAATGTCGGCGGCCATACGGTTCATTTTCATCCGCATGGCCATCGTCCGCTGCTCACCGATCTTGATGGTTCTCCCCTCAATGATGCGCAGCGGATCAGGCGTGACGTTTTTGACGTCGGGCCGGGCCAGCGGATCGATCTTGCGATGAGCACAAAGACCGATGGCGTAGAGGCGTCCGGGCCCGGCATGTGGATGGTCCATGACCACAGTCTCGGCGTCTCCACCAATCGGGGCATAGGCCCCGGCGGCGCCTCGACGGAAATCCGTTATGAGGGTTTCGATAACGCAATGAGCATGGCGAACCATGAGTCCCACGCGCGCTATTTCGACCCGGCCTATTATCGTGGCGAGCGCCCTGTCTTTGGTCCCGATCAGGACGATGCGGCGCCCATCGCCCCCCGCCCCGAACTAAACTATCCGACCCGCGCCGTCCTAAGCACGCCCCCTCGCCTCGACATCATCGAAACCGAACGGCATCAGACCATCGCCACCGCCTGTGCGACAAAGGCGAGGGGCGTACGACAGATTCATCTCAAGGCGGGACGCGCCTATGCCGGGCCGGGCGAGGCCTATGGATTTGAGCCGCGCCAGTTGAATGTCGGCCGCTGCGAAGAAATCGAACTCGTGCTCGAAAACGAAGACGACATCCGCCATGACTTCATGATCGCGGGCCTCAGCCCGATGTTCAGTCTCAACTTCGTTGGCCCCGGCGCGCGATCATCGCGCTTCATCTCGCCTGACAACGATGTGACCCTTTTCTTCCACTGCCATGTCTCAGCCCATGACAAGGTCGGCATGACCGGGCAGATCGTGGTGGGCCGCGGCGGCGATGCAGAGCCGCAGGCGCGGATCATCAAGGCTCAGGCGACTTCTGCTGTCGAGGGCGTCGGCGTCGTGATCGCAACCATACCGCGATCTAATCGGTTGATTGTCGATCACGAAGAGATAAAGGGCTTCATGGCGGCGATGGAGATGAGCTATCCCGTCGTCGACCCAAAATTGCTCGACGGCCTTCAGGCCGGCGACAAGATCGCTTTCACCATCGACCGCTCCAACAACAGGATCACCGCGATCAGGCCCCTGCGGTGAGCAGGGCCTCAATGTCGCGCTTCAGGCTCGCGGGCGTGGTCGTGGGCGCATAACGCTCCACCACCCTGCCCTGCTGATCGACGAGGAACTTGGTGAAGTTCCACTTGATCGCTTCGGTGCCGAGCAGCCCTGACTTCTCGCCTTTCAAAAACGCAAAGACTGGATGGGCGCCAGCGCCATTGACGTCGACCTTGGCGAACATGGGAAAGGTGACATTGTATTTCAGTGAGCAGAAATTCTGAATCTCCTGCTCATCGCCCGGCTCCTGCGCGCCGAACTGATTGCAGGGGAAGCCGAGCACCGCGAAGCCGCGCGGCGACAACTCCTCATGAAGCTTTTGCAGACCCTCATATTGCGGAGTGAAACCGCATTGGCTGGCGGTGTTGACGATCAGAAGAACCTTGCCGCGAAAATCGGACAGAGGCACGTCATCGCCTGAAATGGCCTTCGCCGAGAAATCGTAAATCGTGGTCATGCCGCGCTCCTTAATTCGTCCAGTAACCAGCCGCGACGATCGCCGCCTCGCCTGCCACGATGGCGGCGAAAAGCGAACGACGTATCGCGAAGAAAGCGATCATCCCAACCGCCAGCGGCCCCACTCGCCCCCAGAGCGGCAAGGTCGCCAGCGCGCCATTGGGCGATAGCAGAAGCTTGCCCACTACGCCCGCGAGCAAGGCGGTCGCCACAGCGCG
>CANGOK010000063.1 GCA_947455285.1 Beijerinckiaceae bacterium
GTCACGATGTCCGCTTGATAGATATTTTCGCCCTTGGCGGTGATGGAGCCGAGTTTGAGGCGGGGATTGCGCTCCTGCTTGAGCCAGGCCTCCATCATGCGGCGAACATCCGCTTCATCGAGCGGCCCGATAAGTTTTGCGCGCAGCCATGGAAAGCCGCCAGCCAAGCCCATATGTCCGCGCGGAAATCCTTCAGGCGTCGCGGCGATCAAGGCGCCCCAGACGATTAGGGTGACGATGAAGCTCCAAAGAATAATTATCGAAGGACGTCGCATGGCGGTCTCCCTCGATCATATAGTCGCCCTCAGCTTGCAGCGTCTTTGATCGCACGCAAACTTGGGTGGGTAGGCGCTAGCCCATCGGCAAGCTGGAGAGGGCCTCGCCTGCATCCCACGGTTTCCACCAGAGCTTCAGCCCCAGATCCCGAGCGATGATGCCCGCGGAAATATATCCCGCGCCGCCAGAAATGGCGCCGCCGGGATGGCATGCGGAACCCGCCATGTAGAGATTGTTGATAGGCGTGCGATAGCCGAAGTGATTGTACATCACCTGCTCGGCGTTGAAGGCGCCCATGAAGATGTCTCCGCTGGCCATGTTCACGATCTCCTGCGTATATTCGCGGGCCGTGTAGACATGCTTGCCGATGATGTTCTTGCGCGTGAGGTTCGGCGCGTAGGAGGCGAAGACGTCGATGATCTTCTCGGAGAATTCCTCCTTGAAGTCCTCGTAATCCGTGTCGCCGATATCCGGGTTCAACGGCATCACATGCCACGCATAGGTGGTGTGCTTGCCGGGAGGCGCCTGCGTCGGATCGAGCAGGCTGAGGGGGCCGGAACCGAACTGGATGACGCGCGGCACGCGGCCTGCGCTCACGTCCTGGAAGGCGGAGAACAGATCCTCCATGGTCTCGGCGCCAAGGCTCCACTTCAGCGTGCGGTTCACATTGGGATCGAAGGCGGCCGCCTTGAATTGCGGGCTCTCCTCCAACGCCAGATGGACGCCGAACAGGCTCCAGCCCGTATACTGGAACTTGTCCAGTTTCTCGTTGAAGGCTTTGTTGAGCTGATTGCGGCCCACGAGCTTTTCGAAGGTCTGGTGCACGTCGAGCGTGCTCGCGACGAACTGGCTGGCGCGCACTGTGCGTCCATCGGCAAGTTCGATGCCGCTGGCCTTGCCGCCCTCGACGATGATGTTCTTCACATCGACCTGCGGCTGGTAAACGCCTCCCGCCGCGATGAATGTCTCCATCAGGCCGCGCGCCAGATTGAACGACCCGCCTTTACAAAGTTGATAGCCGCTCTCCAGATCGAATGCGCGAATGACCGAACCCATGGGGCTTGTTTTGGACATCGTATCGGTGAGCCAGGTTCCGAAGAGCGAGACCTTGAACAGGAAGAGCAGCTTCACATGCTCGTTCTCGAACAGCTCCTGCACCACGTCGAGCGGCTGGCGGTTCGCTACCTCAAGGAAGTCGCGCCCGATGGGGCTGCGCGTGAGCAAGGCCTCACGCTCGGCCTTCGGCAGAGGGTCGGCGTAGCGTTCACGGATCAAGACGCGAGACGTTATCTCTTCGGCCCTGCGGTTCCATTCTTTGAAGGTCTGGGCGTCTTTCTTTGAGAAGCGCGCCACATTGGCCAGCGTTTCTTCGAGGTGGCGGCCAAACACGAGCGCCGTGCCATCCTTGTGCGGCTGGCCGAATTCATAGGGCGGCGTGATGTATTCCACTCGGTCAGCGAGGCCGAGATCATGAAACCAAGGCGTTTCCGAAATATGGAAATGATTGATGGAGTGTAGGTTGTGATAGAAGCCCGGCTTCGTCGTCTCCTTGGTGCAAAGGCCGCCGCCATAGTCGAGGCGACGCTCGACGAGCAGGATCTTCAGGCCAGCGCGCGCCAGATAGCTTCCCAGCACAAGGCCATGATGCCCGGCTCCGATGATGATGCCGTCGTAATTGCGTTCCAAGGCTCTGGACATGGCGTCCCCCCATTGCGTGAGACCGCCTGCTTGGGCTGATCCGTTGAGTCAGCCGAGCATTCCCGTCGCCTTCATCTCCGTCAAGCGGTCATCGTGGCGCAGGGCGCTTGCTCCGGGGCTTGCGGGGTTTGCGCGGCACGCCGCCGCTGGAGGGGGTGACAACAACACCGGTGGGAGAGAGCAGGGAATCAGCGCCCGGGTGATGGCTGGGGCTTCGGACGGGGGTCGTTGGGTAGTATTGCTCTGTTGGTGCATTGCGGGGCGGGCCTGACGAGCGCAGCGTGTCGATGTTGCGGTCGAGTTGCTGCTGGGGCGTCGGCGGCCCGACGCGGGGAAGGGCGCCGGGGCTTGGGCCGCGCAGGGCGTTGAGGTTGTTCTCGAGGGTATCCTGCGGGGTCGGGACGCCAACCTGCGCCGCACAGGGCGATGCCAGGCAGACGAAGGCCAGCAAAGCCATTCGGCGCACATCCCGAACCTGTTCCAACTTCGCCTCCGCCAGATCGATTGCTGTCCGGTCAATGTTCGAGGGTGCGGCCGGTTCCGCAGGGGTTGCAAGCGCCGCTTGCCATGGCGCCCCGGCTCCTTTAGCGCTTTCAGCTACGAAAGATGAGGCGGATCATGCAGGCTCAGGCGCGGGTTACGATCGGAACGGGTGCAGGTGCGGTGGCGTTTGGCAACGATTTGCCGCTCGCCTTCATCGCCGGGCCATGCGCTCTGGAAAGCCGGGCCCATGCCCTGAACATGGCGGCGGCGCTGCGGGAGATCGCAGACCGCCTTGGGGTCGGCATCGTCTACAAATCCTCGTTCGACAAGGCCAATCGCACGTCGCTGACGGGCCGTCGTGGTCTTGGCCTGAAAGAAGCGCTGCCGGTTTTCGCCGAGATCAAGGAAAAGTTCGGCTTCCCCATTCTCACCGATGTTCATGAAAACGATCAATGCGCCATCGCGGCCGAGGTCGTGGACGTGCTCCAGATCCCTGCGTTCCTCTGCCGCCAGACCGATCTGCTGCTGGCTGCGGCGGCGACTGGCAAGCCTGTGAATGTGAAGAAGGGCCAGTTCCTCGCTCCTTGGGACATGAAGAACGTGGTCGCCAAGGTCGCGGGTTCGGGCAATCCGCAGGTGCTGGTCACCGAGCGCGGCGCAAGCTTTGGCTACAATACGCTCGTTTCAGACATGCGCGCGCTGCCGATCATGGCCGAGCAAACCGGCGCGCCGGTGATCTTCGACGCCACTCATTCGGTCCAGCAGCCGGGCGGGCAGGGGACTTCCTCAGGCGGTCAACGCGAATTCGTGCCGGTGCTCGCCAGAGCCGCCGTGGCGGTCGGGGTGGCGGGCGTCTTCATCGAGACCCATGACAATCCGGCGGAAGCCTTCTCGGACGGTCCCAACCAGGTGCCGCTGGGGGAACTCGAGGCTTTGCTTGCACGCCTCATGGCCTTCGACCGCCTCGCCAAGGGCCTCTGAGCGCGAAGTCGCGGCGCTGTCATATTCGCGTTGTAAGAGCCGCGCATGGATAAAAGCGCCTTCACCTACGCCGATCCCGCAGATCCCTTGCTCAAGCGCATGGCGATCGGCGCGCTGGAGGTGGCGACCGGGCGCAACCATCTTCGGCGTCTCTACTTCCAGCAGCAGGCCTTGGCGCAGACGGGCGCCAGTTTCTTTGATCTGGCGATCAAAGCCCTCTCAGTGGATCTTCGATATGACGCGCAGCGGCTTGCCGCTTTGCCGAGTGAGGGTCCGCTCGTCGTCATCGCCAACCATCCCTTCGGCGTTCTTGACGGGATCATCATGTGCGCCCTGATGCGCAAGGCGCGTCCTGATTTTCTGGCGCTCGCCAATTCAGTCCTGCTGCGCGCGCCGGAATTTCGCGATCATATCCTGCCTATTGATTTCAGCTCTTCGAAGGAGGCTGCGCGCGCCAATGCGGCGTCGCGCAGCAAGGCCGTCGAGCATCTTAAGAACGGCGGCTGCATGGTGATCTTCCCGGCAGGCGCCATCTCGACCTCGCCTGATCCCCTGGGACGGCTTCCGGCCATCGATCCCCCATGGACGCCGTTTCTGGCGCGGCTTGTCCAGAGCGCCAAGGCGCCTGTGACTCCGATTTATTTCCGCGGGCAAAATTCGCGGCTGTTCCAGATGGTGAGTCATATCAATATGACCGCGCGGCTCGGCCTGTTCTTCCATGAATTACGCAGCAAGATCGGCGCGCGTTGCGATGTCGTGATAGGCGATACGATCCCCTTCACCCGATTGGCTGATTTCTCGGAGCGTCAGGCGCTGGTCGCCGTCTTACGCACCGCTACATATCAATTGTCAGAGCAATAAGCGCTGGCGCCAGAATTGCTACATGCCGTTGCGGACGCTTGAACTTGCGCGTTAAAAATGCATTAACATCGCACGTGTCCGCCAAATGGGGGCAGAGTTGATTTCGAGACGCCTGACAGCCGTCATCTTCATGCTCGCAAGCGGCTTTGGCGCGCAAGCGCAGGATAAGGTTGCGCCTGTGCAGTCAGCGCCTGGCTACCTTGAATCAGGCGTCGCGCTTTTCAACAACGCTACCGATCAGATCGGCTCCTTCATCAGCGAGCAAAGCGCGAAGACCCAGTTGAGCGTTTATGGCTGCCTGACCGGCGCTTCAGGACCCATCTGCAGCATGGGCGGCAAACCCGAGCACATTTATCTGCGGCAGTCTCCTGGGCCGGCTGGGCCCGTGGGTGGCGTTGGCGCTCTCGGGTTGGGCGGCGATCTTCATGTGATGGACCGTATCCGTGTCTCCGGCGAATTGGTCTGGCAGCCCTATATGGCTGCAGGGACCAATGACGCGAGCTGGACCATGCACAATATGTCCGGCGTCAGGCAGGCCGGGGCCGGCGGGGCCGGGTTCAAGACCGAATGGGTCCTGTCCTATGACTTCACCAACGCCTTGAGCGCTGGTCTTGGCGGACGCTATTCGATCGCCAATCCCGAAACCGTGGACAGTCGTTTCGGCGCGCTCGCGCAGCCGAAGACGGATCAGCGCAGCTTCGGCGCGTTTTTCCAGCTGAACTATCGCTTCGGGCAGAACCTGCTCAGCAAACCGAGGTGACGGCGGCGGCTTAGCCGCGGCCGCGATAGGTTGGGACGCCCTGATCGGGGATCCACAGACCAGCGGGAACTTCGCCGCTCTGCCAAAAGACGTCGATCGGGATGCCGCCGCGCGGATACCAGTAGCCGCCGATCCGCAGCCAGCGCGGCGCCAGCAGAGCGACGAGATCGCGACCGATCCGAACCGTGCAGTCCTCGTGGAAAGCGCCGTGGTTGCGGAAGGAGCCGAGATAGAGCTTCAGCGACTTCGACTCTACAAGCCATTTGTCTGGCGCGTAGTCGATGACGATATGCGCGAAGTCCGGCTGGCCGGTCACGGGGCAAAGGGACGTGAACTCCGGCACCGTGAATCTCGCCAGATAATTCGTGTCTGAATGGGGGTTAGGCACGCGGTCGAGCTCGGCTTCCTCGGGGGAGGCGGGCAGGGGGGCGTGCTGGCCCAGAAGGTTTGGGGTGTCGGATTGCTTGACCATGCGGTCGCAATAGTAGCCTCCCGCGCCAGAATCAATCACGGAATGGCGCTGCCGGTGGGATTTGAACGACGTCGCGGGCTGCTGGTTACGCTTTCGTCGCAAGAGCCTTCCCCCCGCGCGCAAGGCGTCGTAAAAGGCGGCGACATTTTCCGCAGCTCAGAAAGAGACCGCCATGACCGTCATCGTCGACATCCACGCCCGCGAAATTCTCGATAGCCGCGGCAACCCGACCATCGAAGTGGACGTGACGCTGGAAGACGGCGCTATGGGCCGCGCGGCCGTGCCCTCGGGCGCTTCCACCGGCGCCCATGAGGCGGTCGAGCTGCGCGACGGCGACAAGAGCCGTTATGGCGGCAAGGGCGTCCGCAAGGCGGTCGAAACCGTCAACAGCGACATTCTCGAAGCCCTCGTCGGCCTCGACGCCGAGGATCAGGTTGGCATCGATGAGGCGATGATCGCTCTCGACGGCACGTCCAACAAGTCGAAGCTCGGCGCCAACTCCATTCTGGGCGTGTCGCTGGCGACCGCCAAGGCCGCCGCCGAGGCCGCCGGCCTGCCGCTCTATCGCTACGTTGGCGGCACGCAGGCCCGCGTCCTGCCGGTTCCCATGATGAACATCGTGAACGGCGGCGCCCATGCGGACAATCCGATCGACTTCCAGGAATTCATGATCATGCCCGTAGGCGCGGGCTCGATCGCCGACGCCGTGCGCTGGGGTGCGGAAGTGTTCCAGGTGCTGAAGGCGGGCCTCAAGAAGGCTGGCCACAACACCAACGTCGGCGATGAAGGCGGCTTTGCGCCGAACCTGCCGAGCGCCGAGGCGGCGCTTGATTTCTGCATGAAGGCCATCGAGCAGGCCGGCTTCAAGCCCGGCGTCGACATGTATCTCGGCCTTGATTGCGCCGCGACCGAGTTCTTCAAGGACGGCGCCTATCACTATCATGGCGAAGGCAAGGTGCGCTCGATCGAGGAGCAGGTCGCCTATCTCGCCAAGCTCTCGAAGGACTATCCCATCGCCACCATCGAAGACGGCATGTCGGAAGACGACTGGGCTGGCTGGAAGGCCCTCACGGACGCCATCGGCAAGTCCTGCCAACTCGTGGGCGACGATCTCTTCGTGACCAACGTCGCGCGCTTGTCGCAGGGCATCAAGAGCCACACGGCGAACTCGATCCTCATCAAGGTGAACCAGATCGGCTCGCTCACCGAGACGCTCGCCGCCGTCGATATGGCGCATCGCGCGGGCTATACGGCGGTCATGTCGCATCGCTCTGGCGAGACCGAAGACTCCACCATCGCCGATCTCGCCGTCGCCACGAACTGCGGCCAGATCAAGACCGGCTCGCTCGCCCGTTCCGACAGATTGGCGAAGTACAACCAGCTCATCCGCATTGAAGAGGAGCTCGGCACGCAGGCCCGTTACGCCGGACGCTCTGCGCTGAAGGCGCTTGCCTGATCCATTTCATGGGTTGACGACATCAAGGGCTGGCGGAGACGCCGGCCCTTTTTAATGGGTTCGATACGTTTTTTATCGGGATTGAGGATCGCTTTTGCGTTAGCATCGGCGCGATTTTTCATTGGTGAGAGACAACATGACCACGCTTTTCGATACCCTGCAGCTCGGCGCACTCACTCTGCCCAATCGCATCGTCATGGCCCCCATGACCCGCTCGCGCGCCGATGATGATGGCGTGCCGACCGATCTGATGGCGACCTATTATGCGCAGCGCGCCAGCGCGGGGCTTCAGATCAGCGAAGCGATCTATGTTTCGGCAAACGCCAAGGGCTATTCGCGCACCCCTGGCCTACACACCGCCGCGCAGATCGCCGGCTGGCGCAAGGTGACGGACGCCGTTCATGCCAAGGGTGGGCGTATCTTCGCGCAGCTCTTCCACACTGGCCGCGTCGCCGTGCCGCCACTGCTTCCTGCGGGCGTCGAGCCCGT
Organism: Beijerinckiaceae bacterium; assembly: GCA_947455285.1. GTDB lineage: Bacteria > Pseudomonadota > Alphaproteobacteria > Rhizobiales > Beijerinckiaceae > Terripilifer. Next base: position 7,477 of record CANGOK010000063.1, read on the forward strand.
CGCGCCTTCGGCCATCGCCATCAAGGGCAAGAACTACACGGACCTTGGCCCCATTGATTACGTCGTTCCGCGTGCGCTCGAAGCGAGCGAAATTCCGGCCATCGCCGCCGAATTCGGCGCGGCTGCGCGCAATGCGCTTGAAGCCGGGTTCGATGGCGTCGAACTGCACGCAGCCTCTGGCTACCTCGTGCATCAGTTCCTCGACGCTTCGATCAATCATCGCACCGATTCTTATGGCGGCAGCGTCGCCAATCGCGTGCGCTTCGCCCTTGAAGCGCTGGACGCCATCATCGGCGCCGTGGGCGCAGCTCGCACGGGCGTGAAGATTTCGCCGCGCATCAAGTTCAACGATGTCGCCGATCCCGACGCTGAGGAGGTTTATCCCCACCTCGCGCGTGAACTAAGCGCGCGTGGCGTCGCCTATCTGCACGGCGCCAAGCAGGGCGCCTATAACGTGCATGAAGCGGTGCGTTCGCACTTCCAGGGACACTATTTCGCGGGCGCTGGCCTTGATCAGGCGAGCGGCTCTGCCATGCTCGCGAGCGGTGGGGCCGAAGGGATCGTCTACGGCAAGCTTTTCATCTCCAATCCCGATCTGCCGCGTCGGTTCCGCGATGGACTTCCCCTCGCCGACGACGACACGAAGACGCATTACGCGAAGGGTGCGCAGGGTTATGTGGATTATCCCGAGGCCTGATCAGGCTTGCGCCTCTTAAGTTAAAATTAACCTCGACGGACGACCATTTGATTCATGGTCGTCCGCACTCGTTTTCGCTCCATTTTCATCCCGATTTTCATGTTCCTGCTGTCGGGAGCATCGGGGGCTTATTTTGTCTGGCATGGCCTGAACGGCGAGCGCGGGCTGAATGCGAAAGTCGCTTACAAGGCGAAAATGGATGATTTGTCCGCCGAACACGCGCGCCTCGTCGCCGTCCGTGAGCGCATGGAGCGCCGCATAGCCATGTTGCAAACTGACCAGGTTGATCGCGACATTCTCGAAGAAGAAGCCAAGCTGGTGCTCGGGCGCATTGGGAAACCCGATCTTCTCATTTTGACGCCCATGGAATAAGTTAACCGCCATCCGGTTTATTTTTGTGCATAACCGCGATTCGGTTAAATTCCATTAAGTCACGTTATTTCAATATCTTAAGTCTTTAATTATTGTCACTTGCCCATCTCGCCATGAGGCGAATGTTCGGCTAAGGTCTAATCCTCTTCTGCGCCCCGCCGGGGCGGCTCCTCAGAGGTTCAAAATGGCATCTGCCGCATCCGCCCGCACCAAATCGGCGCCCGCCCGGGCCGCCGCCAAATCATCAGCCTCCGCTGCGGCTACGCCGCAATTCACCAAGGAGCAGGAGCTCTCGGCTTACCGGGAAATGCTCCTGATCCGCCGCTTTGAAGAGAAGGCCGGCCAGCTTTACGGCATGGGGCTCATCGGCGGCTTCTGCCATCTCTATATCGGCCAGGAAGCCGTTGTGATCGGCATGCAGATGGCGCTTCGCGAGGGTGACCAGATCATCACCGGCTATCGTGATCATGGACATATGCTCGCCTGCGGCATGGACGCCAAGGGCGTCATGGCCGAACTGACCGGCCGTCGCGGCGGCCTGTCGAAGGGCAAGGGCGGCTCCATGCACATGTTCTCGAAAGAGAAGCATTTCTATGGCGGTCACGGCATCGTCGGTGGTCAGGTGTCCTTGGGCACGGGGCTCGCCTTCGCCAACTATTATCGGGGCAATGGTTCGGCCTCGATGATCTACTTCGGTGACGGCGCCGCCAACCAGGGTCAGGTCTACGAGAGCTTCAACATGGCGGAGCTGTGGAAGCTTCCCGCCATCTACATCATCGAAAACAATCGCTATGCGATGGGCACCGCCGTGTCGCGTTCCTCCGCCCAGCAGGACTTCTCCAAGCGCGGCGTCTCTTTCAACATCCCCGGCGAGCAGGTGGATGGCATGGATGTGCGCGCGGTGATGGCCGCTGGCGCGAAGGCGCTCGAATGGGCGCGCTCTGGCAAGGGCCCCTACATCCTTGAGATGCAGACCTATCGCTATCGTGGTCACTCCATGTCCGATCCGGCGAAGTATCGCTCGAAGGAAGAAGTGCAGAAGATGCGCGAGGAGCATGATCCGATCGAGCAGGTTCGTGCGCGCATCCTGCGGGCCAAGTTTGCGACCGAGGACGAGTTGAAGGCGATCGACGCCAAGGTTCGCGCCGTTGTCGCCGAGGCCGCCGAGTTCGCTTCGAACGATCCCGAGCCCGATGCTTCGGAGCTCTGGACCGACATCACGATTTGAACCCCGGGGCCGCCTGCGGGCGGGCCCTTCGCTGGAATGATTTCGGGGCCGTCGCGCCCCATCGGTGAGGACCATCATGGCCACCAATATCCTCATGCCCGCGCTGTCTCCCACCATGGAGCAGGGCAAGCTTTCTAAATGGGTCAAGAAAGAAGGCGACAACATCAAGTCAGGCGACGTCATCGCTGAAATCGAAACCGACAAGGCGACCATGGAGGTCGAGGCGGTCGATGAGGGCGTGCTCGGGAAGATCCTCGTCGCGGAAGGCACGGAGAATGTCGCGGTCAACACGCCCATCGGCGTGATTGTCGCCGACGGTGAATCCGCTGACGCTGCGGCTCCTGCTCCTGCCGCCGCCGCAGCACCCGCGCCCGTAACCGCTCCTACGGTCGCTGCGGCGCCCGTGAGCGCGCCTATCGTCAGCGTCGCCGTCGTGCCGGAAGTTCCCGTCGGCACACAGATGGTGATGACCACCGTCCGCGAGGCTCTGCGCGACGCCATGGCTGAAGAAATGCGCCGCGACGGCGATGTCTTCGTCATGGGCGAAGAAGTCGCTGAATATCAGGGCGCCTACAAGATCACGCAGGGTCTTCTTCAGGAATTCGGACCGCGTCGCGTCGTCGACACGCCGATCACCGAACACGGCTTCGCCGGCCTTGGCGTCGGCGCCGCCATGACGGGCCTTCGCCCCATCATCGAGTTCATGACCTTCAATTTCGCCATGCAGGCGATTGACCACATCATCAACTCGGCGGCCAAGACCCTCTACATGTCGGGCGGTCAGATGGGTTGCCCCATCGTGTTCCGCGGCCCCAACGGCGCTGCGGCGCGCGTGGCGGCCCAGCATAGTCAGGACTATGCGGCCTGGTACTCGCAGATCCCCGGCCTCAAGGTGGTGATGCCCTATACTGCGGCTGACGCGAAGGGCCTTCTAAAGAGCGCCATCCGCGATCCCAACCCGGTCATCTTCCTTGAGAACGAGATCCTTTATGGTCAGAGCTTCGAAGTGCCGAAGCTCGATGACTATCTCGTGCCGATCGGCAAGGCGCGCGTGCATCGCGTCGGCCATCACATCACGCTCGTCTCTTACGGCATCGGCATGACCTATTGCGTCAAGGCAGCCGAAGAACTCGCCAAGGAAGGCGTCGAGGCGGAGATCATCGATCTGCGCACGATCCGTCCCATGGACACCGAAACCGTCGTCCGTTCGATCATGAAGACCGGGCGCTGCGTGGCGGTGGAAGAGGGTTGGCCGCAGAGCGGCGTCACCGCCGAGATCGGCATGCGCATCATGGAGGCCGCGTTCGATTATCTCGACGCGCCCGTGGCTCGCGTGACCGGCAAGGATGTGCCCATGCCCTACGCCGCCAATCTCGAAAAGCTGGCGCTGCCCACCGTCTCCGATGTGATTCAGGCGGCCAAGGCCGTTCTCTATCGGTGATCCATGGCCGAACCCATCGTGCATGAACTTCCTGCGCCAGCCGAAGCGATCCGCCTCGGCGGTCAGGAAGTTCTTCGCGCCTTCATCGTTGATGGCGATCTGCACGTGAGCATGACGAACGCATTCGAGCGTCCGGCGGTGTGGGGCGTCCTTCTTGTCGACATCGCGCGTCATGTGGCGCGCATGTATTCGCAAGAAGGGACCGCGCTGCGCGATCAGGCGCTCGATGAAATCTACCGGACCTTTCAGGCCGAGTGGTCGATTCCCGACAACGACGGTCAAACAGACGTGATCAACTGAGGCGAGCCATGCCCATCAACATCCTCATGCCCGCGCTGTCCCCCACGATGGAAAAGGGCAACATCGCCCGTTGGTTGAAAAAGGAAGGGGACACGATCAAGTCCGGCGACGTCATCGCCGAGATCGAGACCGACAAGGCGACCATGGAGGTCGAGGCTGTCGATGAAGGCGTGCTCGCGAAGATCCTCGTGCCCGGCGGCACGGCTGACGTGCCCGTCAACCAGTTGATCGGCCTCATCGCGGGTGATGGCGAAGACGCCGCAGCGGTCGCAGCCTCTGGCGGTGCGCCAGCCGCAGCTCCGGCCCCTGCCGCAGCCGCTGCTCCTGCGCCCGCTCCGGCAGCCGCTGCGCAAGCCGCCCCTGCTGCTGCTCCTGCCGCTGCAGCGCCCGCAAGCGGCTCGCGCGTTTTCGCTTCTCCGCTCGCCCGTCGCATCGCTAAGGATGCCGGTCTTGATCTTTCGGTTGTGAGCGGCACCGGCCCGCATGGCCGCATCGTTGAGCGCGACGTGAAGGCCGCCATCGCTGGCGGCGTCAAGGCGGCTCCTGCCGCCGCAGCTGCTGCGCCGAAGGCTGCTCCCGCTCTCGCCGCTGGCATGGGCGACGAGCAGATCAAGAAGTTTTACGAGCCCGGCAGCTACGAAGAGATCCCGCACGACTCCATGCGCAAGACCATTGCGCGTCGTCTCGTCGAGGCCAAGCAGACGATCCCGCATTTCTACCTCACGGTGGATTGCGACCTCGACAAGCTGCTGGCCCTTCGCGAAGAGATCAATAAGGCCGCCCCCGTCGTCGACGGCAAGCCCGCCTATAAGGTCTCGGTCAACGACTTCGTCATCAAGGCCATGGCCCTCTCGCTGATGCGCGTGCCGGACGCCAATGTCACCTGGACAGAAGGCGCCATGCTCAAGCATCGCACCGCCGATGTCGGCGTCGCCGTTTCGATCCCCGGCGGATTGATCACGCCAGTGGTGCGCAGCGCTGAAAAGAAGTCTCTGTCCGCCATCTCCAACGAGATGAAGGACTATGCGGCCCGGGCTCGCGCCCGCAAGCTGAAGCCCGAGGAATATCAGGGCGGCACGTCCGCTGTGTCGAACCTCGGCATGTTCGGCATCAAGCACTTCTCGGCGGTCATCAACCCGCCCCACGCCACGATCCTCGCCGTTGGCGCGGGCGAGCAGCGCGTGGTGGTGAAGAACGGCCAGCCTGCGGTCGCGACTCTGATGAGCGTCACGCTCTCCACCGATCACCGTGCAGTCGACGGCGCGCTCGGGGCCGAGCTGATCTCGGCCTTCAAGCAGCTGATCGAAAACCCGATGTCCATGCTGGTGTAAGGCGCCGCCTACGCTTTCGCGCACTCAATCATCGAGCCTGACCATGAGCACTTCCTACGACATTCTCATCATCGGTGGCGGGCCGGGTGGTTACGTCACCGCCATTCGCGCTGCGCAGCTCGGCTTCAAGACTGCGCTCGTCGAGCGCGAGCATCTGGGCGGCATCTGCCTCAACTGGGGCTGCATCCCCACCAAGGCGCTGCTTCGCTCTGCTGAAATCTATCACTACGCCCAGCATCCCGAGGCCTATGGGCTGAAGATCGAAGGCAAGGTCACGTTTGATCCGGCTGCGGTCGTGAAGCGTTCGCGCGGCGTCTCCGCCCAGCTCAACGGCGGCGTCGCCTTCCTGCTCAAGAAGAACAAGGTCGATGTGATCTGGGGCGAGGCGACCATCTCCAA
>CANGOK010000064.1 GCA_947455285.1 Beijerinckiaceae bacterium
GAGGAGGGCGGCGAGGCGGCGAAGGGGGCCAGAGCGATGTGGGGTGAAGGGATACGCTGATCCAGTGCGGCGAAACGCTTGAGCGGGCCGGAACGGGATGTTGCGCTATGCAGGAAAGAGGCGGCTGGGCCGCGGGAGTTCGTGGAGAAAGCGGCCTTGGCGCGCGATCCGAGCCGAAGGCCGCGCCTGGCGGCGTTACGCGCCGGGCGATGCTCAATCTTGGCTAGAACCGTGGCGGTACGGACCATTCTCTCACGACCTGAACATGCGGCCACAGGGCCGCGTCGCCCTGATCCGGTTCGAACTGCGCGGGTCCTTCGACCCGGCCGTCAGCCGTATCCGCCCAAGAGCGCTTCGACCTTTGGGACCGAAGCTGCAAGGCGGGAAAGTTCGCGTGGCGCTCCATGCAAAGGGCGCGTCAACACAAAACCCGAGTCCCGGACCGGGACGTCCAGACCATAGCGACACGGGACGGCATTTGGCAAGCAGATCGGATCGTCGGCGGCGCAAATCAGGCCGATTGGCGCTTCTTTTTAGTATAAGCAGGTTAAAACCTGCCCCAAATCAGGCTGGAACGTGGGCATTAGGGCCGCCTGCCCATGCGGAACCCCTACCCCAGCCCGAACCGCGCCTTTTTATCCGTCGCGCTGGTCTGATCCGCCAGCTTGCCGTAAACAAGGCGCATGACCATTCGCTCAGACATTCTTGTCGCCGGCGCCGGGGCGGCAGGCCTCACGACCGCCATCGCCCTCGCAGGCGCCGGATTCTCGGTCACCGTCGCTGGCGGGCTCGACACACGGCGCAATGGACGCACGGTCGCGCTCTTTGAGGCGTCCCTGCGGCTCTATCGCTCGCTCGGCCTTTGGGAGCGCCTTGAGCCGCTTTCCAAGCCGCTGCGCCGCATCCGACTGGTCGATGACACCAACAATCTGTTCCGCTTGCCTCCGGTGCAGCTGGAAGCCGCCGAAATTGGCCTGCCCGCCTTCGGCGCCAATATCGAAAATGCGGCGCTCGTGGAGAAGCTGGCCGCAATTGCGCGCGAAACGCCGGGCGTCCGGATGATCGAAGGCATGCTTGGCGATTATGTCACGCATGAAGACGAAATCGAGGGGCGTCTTTCAACGGGTGAGCGCCTGGCGGCCGCCCTGCTGGTGGGCGCAGATGGCCGGGCCTCCCAAGTCCGGGCCTATGCGGATGTGGGCGTGCACGAATGGCGCTATCCGCAAACAGCCATCACCGCCCTGCTCCGCCACGCCGAACCCCATCGTTCGACCTCGACCGAATTCCATACCCGTAGCGGCCCCTGCACTTTGGTGCCCATGCGGCCCGACCCCTCGTCGCCCGACGGCCTTCGCAATCGCTCCAGCCTTGTCTGGCTGATGAGCCCCGACGAAGCGGAACGGCGCATGGCGCTCAGCGATGCGGAGCTTGCAGGGGACATAGAAGCACAGGTCCACGGCATTCATGGGCGAATTGCGCTCGAAGGCCCGCGCGGCATGTTTCCCATGTCGGGCCTGTCCTGCGAAAGGCTCGTGGCTGAACGTATCGCGCTAGTGGCGGATGCCGGGCATTTCTTCCCGCCGATTGGCGCGCAGGGCTTAAACCTCGGCTTGAGAGATGTCGCGCAATTAATTGATTCTATGGAGAAATACGGGCGCACGGACCCCGGCTGCACACATGCTCTCGCCGACTATGACAAGCGCCGTCGCGGCGATGTGGCGACCCGTAGCATCGGCGTTGATCTCATGAACCGGTCGCTGCTGATCCACATTCTTCCGATGGACTTCATCCGCAGCGCCGGCCTCGCCGCCATGGCCTCCATTGGTCCGCTGCGCCGCGCACTCATGCGGGAGGGGGTCGCCCCACCCGGCCGCCTTCCTCGCCTCATGCGAAGAGCCGCGCACGTCGCCCCCTGAGACTTGACCGTGCTGCGCAGGCTGGTAGCAAACAGCCTCCGCGGCCCACGCCGCGCATGGTGGCGCGATTCGGGTGAGCGAACTGAAACATCGACTTGAATATGGGGCTATCCGCGCCGTCGCCTGGCTCGTCGCCAGACTGCCGCTGGAAACCGCATCCAACCTGTCAGGTTCGCTCTGGCGGCGGATAGCGCCGCGCCTCAAGCGGCATCGCCGCGCGCTGACGCATCTCGCCGCGGCCTTTCCTGAAAAGAGCGAGGCCGAGCGCGAGCGGATCGCCAACGACATGTGGGAAGTGCTGGGCCGGACCTTCGCCGAGACCTTCTACCTTCCCGAAATTTTCGCCAGCGGCCGCATCGACGCCTCGGGCCTTGAAGAACTGCGCGACCATATCGGCAAGGGCATGGTGATCTGCGCCGCCCATCAGGGGAATTGGGAAGTCGCATCCATGGGCCTCGTTCAGATCGGGGCCAATCCATCCGGCCTCTACCAGCGGGTGAAAAATCCGTTCGTCGACGTCTTCCTGCGCGACATGCGCGCGCCCTATTACCCCGCAGGCCTCTTCCCAAAGGATCCCTCGACGCCGATGAAGCTGATGCGCTTTCTCAAGCGCGGCGGCTGCATGGCGATGCTTGCGGACCTTCGCGATGGCACAGGCCTGAAGGTTCCCTTTTTCGGCCGCAACGCCCCAACGACCCCCTTCCCCGCCATGATGGCCCGCAACCTAGGCCTGCCGATATATGCGGGACGCATCGTGCGCGAACCGGGCGTGCGCTTCCGTCTCAGCGTGACCCGGATCGAATATCCCGTCACCGACGATAAGGAAGCCGACATTCTCGCGGCGACCGCCAGCATACAGGCTGCCTTCGAGGCCTCCATTCGCGAACATCCCGAACAATGGATGTGGGCGCATCAGCGTTGGGGGTGATGCGGGCCTCGCGAGCGTGGTAGCTTCATCAAGAACAAGGCAGGATAGACCGTGCGCATCGCCACCTGGAACGTTAATTCAGTCCGTCAGCGGACCGAGCATCTTCTGCAATATCTGAAAGAAGCAGAGCCCGATGTGCTGTGCCTTCAGGAGTTGAAATGCACCGACGACGCCTTCCCGCGTCTTGAGGTGGAATCCGCCGGCTACAATGTCGCGACCCACGGACAGAAGACCTATAACGGCGTCGCCATCCTCTCGAAGCGCCCAATCGAAGTGACGCGCGGACTGCCGGGCGATGAGGCCGACGAACATGCGCGCTACATCGAAGCGCTGGTTCCCTATGGCGATGGCGTCGTTCGCGTAGCCTCGATCTATCTGCCGAACGGCAATCCGCCGATGACGGAGAAATACACTTACAAGCTCGCGTGGATGGACCGGCTTATTTCCCATGCTCGCGGCCTCCTGAAGCTGGAGGAGCCTCTAGTGCTTGCGGGCGATTACAACGTCATCCCTCACGCGCGCGACGTGCATGATCCGCAGGCCTGGGCGGGCGATGCGCTGTTCCTGCCTCAGACGCGTGATCGCTTTCAGGAATTGATCAATCTCGGCCTGACCGACGCGCTGCGCGCCTGCACGGATGAAGCGGGGCTCTATACCTTCTGGGATTATCAGGCCGGCGCCTGGCCTCGGAATAAAGGCATTCGCATCGACCATCTTCTGCTTTCACCGCAAGCGGCGGATAAGCTGCAGGGCGTCACGATCGATAAACATATGCGCGCGCTTGAGAAGCCCTCGGATCATGTACCGATCCGCATTGATCTCGCGTGACTTGTATTAAATTGAGACAATCGAGTTAACGGAAAGGCCCCTCGTTGCTTCTGAGGCGCTTCATCTTCAATTGCGGACGCCTAGATCTTGCGCCTAGTTTGCGCAGGCCCTGCTAAATAAGCTGAGAACAAAAGCCCAACTGTGGATAACCGCTGATTCGTCCACGTATCGTTCGTGTTTGGTGCGAAGTCTTAACGGCGACCCTTCACGAACTGCTCAAGATAGGCAAGCGCCGCCTGCCTGTCCGTATCGGACGCAGTGGTCATCGCGCCGTCATAGAGGTCGATGATCCATTTATATTTGGTCGGATCGTTTGCGCCCTCGCGCGCCATGGTCAGATACATGAGGCCAAGCGCGCGTTGGCGCTGCACGCCTTCGATGCCGCTGAAGTAGAGGCGTCCGAGCACCGCCTGTGACTCGATATGTTGCTTGTCAGCGGCGAGGCGAAGCCAACGTGCTCCACGTCGCACATCCTTGGTGATCCCTGACCCCTCGAGATACATAAGGCCAAGATTGTACTGGGCGTGCATGTCGCCAAATTCGGTAGCGGCATAGCTGAACATCTCGAAAGCGCGCGCCGTGTCGCGCTCGATGCCCTTGCCCTTCCCCGTCAGCGAATAGGCGCCAACCGCCACGAAGGCGCTTGCGACGACGCCGCGCTCGCGCGGGTTGGGATTGGCTTCGTCATAGGCGTCGATGATCTGCTGGAAATAGTGATAGGCCTTCACGTCGTCATGGGGAACGCCGTCGCCTTGAGCATACATGCTGCCGAGCTTCCAACGCGCCAAAGCCTCGCCGCCATCTGCGGCGTAGCGCAGGGCGTCGAGAGAGGAACGCGTGTCCCCTGAACGGTAACCCTCGATATATTTCGTCATCGCTTGCCGCGGGTCTTTGAATATGGCGAGCGGCTCTTTTTCGGTGACGGGGGCTTTCGCTTCATCAAGAGCGAATGCGCTGGGGGCGGTGGCGAGGCCGCCAATGGCGAGGCTGAGACAGAGCGCAATGCGCAGGTCCCGAATATGATGTCGCCTCGTCGTCATCGAGCACTTAAACCTTGCCGCAAGCTTCCGGTCCGAGATCCTGTCCGAACGGCATTCCTTCGTTAAACGAATGACTTGCCGGAACTGGTCTCTTCTTCTTTCGAAGTAGCGCGTGGTTTATGGCTGAATCTGGGCACAGCCTAGCCGTAAAACGGACGGTTCGATGATCAATTGATATTGTTGCGTCAAAGCCACAATTGCATAGCCAAAGCCACAACTTAAAATAGAAGAGCGACAGCGCCTCAACGCCGTCGCCCTAATCCCTCGTCAACCATTGAGCCGGTCGAGCGCCGCCCGCATCTTCTCGATGCGAGCCACAGCTTCCTGTCGGCGTTCGCGGTTTTCCTCGACGACTTCCTCAGGCGCGCGGCGAACGAAGTCGGCGTTGCCCAGCTTGGCGTCCACCTTCTTCACCTCGCCCTCTTCGCGGGCGATCTCCTTGTTAAGGCGGGCCGTCTCAGCGCTGATGTCGATCACGCCCTCAAGCGGCAGCGCCACGACGACGCCGCGCACGATCATCTGGGCGGAGCTGCGAGGCGCTGACGGCGCGAAGCTGATTTCGGATAGGCGTGCGAGACGGCGGATGGTCTCATCCCAGACCCGCGCTCGGGCTTCCACGGCCGCGGGCGCCTCGACCAACACGAGCGGAATCTGGGCCCCGGCGGGGACGTTCATCTCGTTGCGGACTGAGCGCACCTCAGACACGAGGTCGACGATCCAGCCGATCTCAGCCTCAGCCTCGGCGTCTTCGAGACCCGCGAGATCGGGCCATGACGCCAACGCCAGAAGGCTTTCGCGCGGCTCGCCCTCCACGCCCTTGATCGCCCAGAGCTCCTCGGTGAGGAAGGGCATGAAGGGATGCAGCAGCTTGGTGATCTCGTCGATGACGAATGCGGTCGTGGCCCGCGTCTCGTCCTTGGCCGACGAATCTGCGCCCTGCAGAACGGGCTTGGCCAGTTCGAGATACCAGTCGCAGAATATGTTCCAGACGAAGCGATAGGCGATATTGGCGGAGTCGTTGAAGCGATAGGCCTCAATGGCGGCGGTGACATCCTTCACCGCCCGTGCGGTCTCGCCAATGATCCAGCGATTGAGAGTTTGATCGACACCGCGCGGATCAAAGCCGACCTTACGCACGCAGCCGTTCATCTCCGCGAAGCGCGCGGCGTTCCAGAACTTGGTCGCAAAGTTGCGATAGCCTTCGACGCGGCTCGTCGCGAGCTTGATGTCGCGCCCCTGCGCGGCCATGGCGGCCAGCGTGAAGCGCAGGGCGTCGGCGCCGTACTGGTCGATCAGGTTCAGGGGATCGATGACGTTGCCCTTCGACTTCGACATCTTCGCGCCCTTCTCGTCACGGACGAGGGCGTGGATGTAGACGTCCTTGAAGGGGATCTCCTTCATGAAGTGCAGGCCCATCATCATCATGCGGGCGACCCAGAAGAAGATGATGTCGAAGCCCGTCACCAGCACGCTGGTGGGATAGAACCGCTTCACTTCGGCGGCATCTTCCGGCCAGCCGAGGGTCGAGAAGGGCCAGAGCGCCGATGAGAACCAGGTGTCGAGGACGTCTTCATCGCGCGTCAGAAGTTGTGCGGACAGTTCAGGATTGTCGGCGATGCGGCCGGCTTCCACGTCATCGTAGATCTCGCGGGTGACGGCGTCAGCGAGGGCCGCCGCGATGGCGTCCTCCTCGGTCTCTTCCACATAGACCCCGCCCCAGGCCGAATACCACGCGGGGATCTGATGGCCCCACCAGAGCTGGCGCGAGATGCACCACGGCTGGATGTTTTCAAGCCATTCGAAATAGGTCTTTTCCCAATTCTTCGGGATGAAGCTCGTCTCGCCATTGCGCACGGCGGCGAGCGCCGGCTGCGCCAGCGTCTTGGCGTCGACATACCATTGGTCCGTGAGCCAGGGCTCGATGACGACGCCAGAACGGTCGCCATGCGGGACCGTGTGAGTATAGGGCTCGATCTTCAGGCAGAGACCGCGCGCCTCCATCATCTCGACGATGCGCTTGCGGGCGAGGAAGCGATCGACGCCATCAAGGGCGAGGGCTTCGTCGAGGTCGGCGCCTTCGGCAAGGTGGGCGAGGAAAGAGGGATTTTCCTTCAGCAGCAGCCGCGCTTCGGCGTCGAGAATGTTGATGGGCTCGACGACCTTGTCGAGATGGCGACGGCCGACCTCAAAGTCGTTGAAGTCATGCGCCGGGGTGATCTTCACCGCGCCGGTGCCCTTCTCGGGATCGGCATATTCATCGCCCACGATGGGGATGCGCCGTCCGATCAGCGGCAGGATCACATGGCGGCCGATGAGATGGCCGAGCTTTTCATTTTCAGGATGCACAGCCACAGCCGTATCACCCAACATGGTCTCTGGCCGCGTCGTGGCGACGGTGATGAACGTATCAGGATTTTCCGGATCGTAGACAACGCCTTCGAGCGGATAGTTGAAGTGCCAAAGATGGCCCTTCACTTCGACCTGCTGGACTTCGAGATCAGAAATGGCGGTCAGCAGCTTGGGGTCCCAATTGACGAGGCGCTTGTCCTTGTAGATCAGCCCCTCGCGGTGCAGCTGCACGAAGACTTTCAAGACGGCCTTCGACAGGCCCTCGTCCATGGTGAAGCGTTCGCGGCTCCAGTCACAGGAAGCGCCAAGGCGCTTCAACTGATTGACGATGGCGCCGCCGCTCTCCGCCTTCCAGGCCCAGACACGCTCCAGAAAAGCCTCGCGGCCCATCTCGCGGCGGCCCGGCTCCTTGCGGTCCATGAGCTGGCGCTCGACGACCATCTGGGTCGCAATGCCCGCATGGTCGGTGCCCGGCTGCCAGAGCACATCCTTGCCACGCATACGCTCGAACCGGCACAGAATGTCCTGCAGCGTATTATTGAGAGCGTGGCCCATGTGGAGCGAGCCCGTCACATTCGGCGGGGGGATCACGATGCTGTAGGGCGCGGCTCCTGCCCTGTCCGGGCGTCCGGCGCGGAACGCCTGAGCGTCCTCCCAAGCTTGGGCGATGCGGCCTTCAACGGCGGCGGGATCGAAACTCTTTTCCATCATGGCGGGATAACCGGAATCGCTGGGGCGCGCATGGATGCGCAGGGTCGAGCCGTAAAGAGCGCGCCGACTGGCGCCTGTCAATGTCAGTGATCAAGCGACGGCTCGCCAAAACAAAACGCAGCGCCTCATCAGCGCTGCGTCAAGGAGTTATGGGTATTCCGAAGAGGTCTTAGCGACGGCTGCGAGCCATACGCTCGATCTCCTGCCGCACCAGGCGCTCAACGATGCTTGGCAGATTGTCGTCGAGCCAGGACTTCAGCATCGGACGCAGCATTTCGCGAATGCTGTCCTCGATCAGCCCACTGTTTTGCAACATCACGGACGTGGCCAGCGCATTGAAGGAGGAGGTCACGCTCGCATCGGTGTCCTGAGAAAGCATGGCGGCCTCGACGCGATCTTGAAAATCGTCATGGGCGGCGCGCCGGGCCTCGAAGGGCCGAGCGGGCGGCTCAGGCAGAGGGCGCGAGGCCGGTTCGGGATCCATACGGAAAGCGGGACGCGGCGCGCGTTGAGGGCCAGCGTCGCGTTGAACAGGCGCCTGCGGAATCGGATCATTGCGGAGCGCCTGACGGGCCGGCGGCGCAGGCTCGTAATCGTCGTAAGCGTCGTGATCGTATTGCGGCTCTGCTTGGGCCTGTCGCGTCGGAGCCGACGCCGAACGCGTCAAGGGCAGCACGTGGTCGTCAGCGATGATGCGACGGATCGAGGCCAAAATCTCCTCCATCGAGGGCTCATGGCTGCGTTGTGCGGCTACAGTCTGCGCGGAAATGGCGGAGGATGCGTTCATTGCTCGAAACTCTTCAGGACGCTCAAACCCGGCGAACTTATGCGTGATAGGCACTTCGGCCGCACAAACCACCTCGGCGATCACATTGAACGCAGGCCGCGTGGCGAGCAAGGCCCGCACGCGAAGCTGTTTGCGAAATTCACAAGTCAATGAATTCCCGACGCCCCCAGGTCACGCCAAACCGCATACGAAAAAGCCCGCCGAGAACCTCGGCGGGCCAAAAGCATGAACGCTACAAGGATGTGATCGCTCAGTTGCCGTCAGGCGTGCGCGTTCCAATCCACTTATTCTTGACCTGATCGAAATGCAGAGACGGGTCATAGTTGTCGACGCGCAGGCCGAGGGTCGCCGCTGAGAGCTGACCAGTGGCGGCAAGCAGTGCATAGGAAGCAACAACCTGATCGCGCTGAGCGGTGACAAGACTGACCCGCGAATTCAGCAGGGTCTGCTGGGCGTTGAGCACGTCAAGGGTGGTGCGTTGACCGACCTTGGCTTCCTCACGCACACCTTCCAGCGCAATCTCGTTAGCCCGCACCTGAGCCTGAAAAGATTGGATCTGAAGCTTCGTGGTCTGGAAAGCGCCCCACGCCGCAGTGACGGCGGAGCGAACCGCTTCGCGTTGCTGATCAGCCGTGAGGCGGGCCTGTCCAAGCAGTTCCTTAGCCTGACGAACGCCCGCATAAGTGGCGCCGCCTTCGTAAAGGGGCACGCTCAAGCTCGCCACGGCGGAATAGGTAGTGTTCTGATAATTGTTGTAGCCGCTGACGTCCCGGTTGATCGCCGCCGTGCCGGTGGCGGCGATCGTCGGCAGCAAGGCGCCTTCCTGAATGGTCACGTTCAAGGCGGCCACATCAACGGCGTGTAGCGCCGCCTGAATCCTGGGATGTTCCTTCTGGGCCGATGTCGACGCCGACTCAAGTGAGCGGGGCAACAGGGCTTCGACGGGACGAGCTGGCTCAAGATTACGCGGCTGCTCGCCGATCACCTGACGGTAGACGGCGATGCTGTTCTGGAGATTGAACCGAGCTGTGGCGGCGCTGGCTTGTCCCTGAGCGAGCGAGGCCTGCGACTGGGCGACGTCAGTGCGTGTCACTTCGCCGACCTGAAAGCGGTCTTCGGTCTGCTTGAGCTGTTGCTGCAGCACTTCCACGTTGTTGTTTTGCAACTGCAGAAGCGCCGTATCGCGCAGCACGTTCATATAGGCCGTCGAGCCGGCCGACAGCACATCCTGCTCGGACTGCCGCAAGTTCTCTCGTGACTGGAGAACAGTCGACTCCGCCTGACGCACAGTATTGCCGGTGCGGCCACCGTTATACAGGGTCTGAGTGATGGCGACGCTGTTGGTGCGCGGAATAGAATTGGCATCGGTCGTCAACCGGCCCCCATTAACCGTCCGCGTCTGCTGGGCGCCGATCGTCGACGTTGCGGTCACGGAAGGCCGCCACCCTGCGGTAGCGCGCGGAACTGTCTCGTCGGCAGCTCGGGTCGCAGCGCGTTGCTGGTTCAGGTCAGGGCTGTAAGCATATGATTTCGCAAGGGCGCCTGACATGCTTTCAGCCTGCGCGAGCGAAATGGGACCGCCAGCAGACGCAAAGAGAGCGAGGCACAAAACGGATGCCGACCACTTAAGCTGCTTTCTGGCGACAGCTTCACCGCCCGAAGCAGTATCGGAGTGACGCCCGGCGTCGATCACCATCATCTTCAACCTCTGTAACGCGGTCTCTTACGAGACAAACCGCCGCAATGCGCCCTCGACAGGGGGGACAACTGAATCGCACACGAACTCATAGCCACGCTCTACACTACCGTAGAGATCGTCAATATGGTCCTTCCGCGGTTCACAAAGATATCAAAAGGAAAATGTGGCGTAATTGCGTGACAGCGTAAGCTTTAGAATAAAAACTGCGGTTTGTGGTCAAAACCAGCGAGAACCGGCGCAGCCGAGTCGAAGAGGAAGCGGGAGCTGACGTCAGAGCCGATCCGGTCATAACGGGTCGCCTTGCCGTTGCGGCCACCCTGCCCCGACGCCTTCATGACGCAAAGGAGACGACCACCCGGCGCAAGTTGAGCGAAAAGTTGTTCAAGGCCTTCTTCAACCGCCCCATTCACCAGAATGACGTCGAATGGGCCTTCCGAGGCAGCGCCCTGCGCAAGCGGGCCCGTGACGGCGCGAACATTCTCAAGTCCGAGCTTGGCGAAACCAGCGGTCGCAGCGGCGCTGAAGCTCGCGTCCGCCTCCAGTGCGACGACCGAACCGGCGAGGTGGGAAAGAATGGCGGCGGAGTAGCCTGTGCCGCCGCCAACGTCGAGCACCCGGCAGCCCTTATCGATGTCCGCGCTTTGCAGGAGGCGCGCAAGGGCCATGGGGGCGAGCAGCACGCGGCGCGCATCGCCGCTGGAGACGGTCTGCAGTGCGTCGGAATAGACGACGGCGAGATCCTGACTGGCGACGAAACCCTCGCGCGGCGTCGCGAGAAACGCTTCGATGACCTCAAGATTGGTCACGTCAAAGGTGCGCAACTGGCAGTCCACCATCGTCTTGCGACGGTCGGCGGGAAGGGTCGAAACGGGGGAAAAGTCCAGCACGGCGGGCCTCCAGAAAGACGCGCGCTTTATACGAAGCGCGCAGCTTCCTGTCCATGGCGGCCTGACTAAACCTTTCGGCAGACTTAACCCTTCAATCGGCTATTGCACTCGCTGTAATAGCCCCCGCCCTTCTTGATCCACGGCAGTCCGCCGTTGGCGCCCGAGGCCTTATTGGCCTGATACTGATCGCGGCAGGTATGCATGCGCGCGGTTCCTGGCTTCTCACCGGCGTATTTAGGCGAGACCGCCGTGGGAAATATGGCGGAGCTGGCGGCGCCGGGCTTGGCGGCTGGTTTCAACGGATTGGCGGAGGAACCTGGCGCAGGCGCAGCGCTCGGCTGAGCCGTAACGTCAGCGCCGCATTGGGCCTTGCGGAAATCGTTCCATTTCATTCCGCCGAGCGTTCCGGCCTTCTGGGCTTCCTTGTATTTGGCGCTGCATTCCTGCGCGGTGAGGGCATGGGCGGAGCCGCTGGCCGCGCCAAGCGCGAGGCCGAAGAACAACAGGCGGCAGACGTCGCGAATAATCATGGCTCATCTCCTCAATCGGGCGAACCGCACCCGCAATGCGAGATTGGCTTGCAATTTCAAATCCCTGCTCAAGAGATCGCAAGTTGAACGAACGACGCCGTGAAACGATCCCTTGCCGCAATGGCGTCAGCATAATGCAAAGAGACGTTTATGTTCAGTCGAAAACTGACTGAACAAGGATTTTCCTGCGCTTCGCTCGCATCGCACGTCAGCCTTGCGGCGCGGATCGTCACGCTCCACATCTTTGAGATGACCGACACGATGTTGACCGTCACGCGTGAACTGACCGACGACGATCGCGGGGCCCTCGGCCGCGCGGTCGACGCCCTTGAAAAGACGACGCTCGCCGGCCGCCTCACGAACCTGCTGGGTCGCCAGATAGCGCTCGCGGGTCAGGCAATCCCCGAGCGCGTGCGTGACGCCGCCGCCAAGGGCGCCAATGTCGCGATGCGCGCCGCCATGAGTGGAGCGTTGCGGAGCCTCCGAGGCGATCGAAAAGCTGCTTCGTCAAAGCTTCATATGGCGGCGATCGCCGCTTCAGGCGCGGCTGGCGGGGCGCTGGGCCTCGCCGCCCTGCCCTTCGAACTGCCTGCCTCAACCATTCTGATGCTGCGCGCCATCGCCGATGTCGCGCGCGCCGAGGGGGAGGATATGGCTGACCCACAAGTGGCGCTGGCCTGCCTCGAAGTCTTTGCATTGGGCGGACGCACCGAGGCCGATGACCATCTCGACAGCAGCTATTTCGCCGTCCGCGCACTGCTCGCCCGCAGCATGTCGCAGGCGAGCCGCTACATCATCGACAAGGGCCTTGTGGACGAAGCCGCGCCTGTGCTCGTCAAGCTGCTGTCCAAGATCGCCGCCCGCTTTGGCGTCGTTCTTTCGCAGAAGTTCGCTGCGCAAGCGTTGCCGATCATCGGCGCCATGGGCGGGGCGGCGGTCAACCTCGCCTTTCTCCAGCATTTCGAGCAGATCGCGAAGGGCCACTTCGCGGTTCGACGCCTGGAGCGCATCTATGGGCCCGATCTCGTCCGCAGCGAATATGAGCGGCTTGCGGCGGCGATTGCTTCAGCGGCGCAAACAGCCCCGGGTTGACACAGCCCCTTCGCCTCTCGATTGTTCGCGCAGATCAACGGGAGGTTTCCATGTCCTTGCGCCATAAGCGCCTCATCAGCGCCATTCTGGCCTTTGTCGCGCCCGCCATTTTCCAAACGGCCGCCGCCGACCCCGTCGAGGATTTCTACAAGGGCAAAGCCCTTGAAATGGTGGCGCCGACCTCGCCAGGCGGCGATTACGATCTTCGCGCAAGGCTTGTGGCGCGCCATATCGGGCGCTTCATTCCAGGCAATCCGACAGTCGTGGCGCGAAACATGCCGGGCGGCCTTGGCGTGGCGGCGGCGAACTACCTCGCCCGTGTCGCGCCCCGTGACGGGACGGTGCTGCACGCCATCTTCCAGAACATGCCCGTGCTGCAGGCGATCGGCTCGCAGGGCGTTGAATTCGACGTGCGCAAGTTTGGTTGGATCGGCAACACCACCAATAGCCCCAATGTCA
>CANGOK010000065.1 GCA_947455285.1 Beijerinckiaceae bacterium
CGATCTCAATCGTTCGGGCCAAGCTCGAAGGCGCCCCGATCGACGCCGCCGCCAACGAGGATCTCGCGCTTGCCTGCGTGATTGGCGGCGCCGACGACGCCTTCACGTTCCATGCGCTCAACCAGTGACGCCGCCTTGTTGTAGCCGACAGAAAGGCGACGCTGGATATAGCTTGTGGAGCACTTGCGATCGCGCAACACGATGGCGACCGCGCGGTCATAGAGGTCACCGGATTCTTCGGCGTCCATCGAGCCGGGGGTCATCCCTTCGCCGTCGCCGTCCTCTCCATCTTCATCGGCGGTGATGGCTTCGAGATATTCCGGCGGACCCTGCATCTTGAGATGCGCGACGACTTTCTCGACTTCGGCGTCGGATACGAAGGGACCATGGACGCGCGAGATGCGGCCGCCGCCCGCCATATAGAGCATGTCGCCCTGGCCCAGCAGTTGTTCGGCGCCTTGCTCTCCCAAAATGGTGCGGCTGTCGATCTTCGACGTGACCTGGAAGGAGATGCGCGTCGGAAAATTCGCCTTGATCGTGCCGGTGATGACGTCGACCGAGGGACGCTGCGTCGCCATGATAAGATGGATGCCGGCTGCGCGCGCCATCTGCGCAAGGCGCTGAATGGCGCCTTCGATGTCCTTGCCCGCGACCATCATCAGGTCGGCCATTTCATCGACGATCACGACGATGAACGGCAGGACCGAAAGATCCATCTGCTCTTGTTCGTAGATCGCTTCGCCGGTCTCGCGATCATAGCCGGTCTGCACCGTGCGGCAGATGACCTCGCCCTTGGCGGCCGCCTCCGTCACGCGCGCATTGAAGCCGTCGATGTTGCGCACGCCCAGCTTCGACATTTTCTTGTAGCGGTCCTCCATCTCGCGCACCGCCCATTTGAGCGCGACGACCGCTTTCTTCGGATCGGTCACGACAGGCGTCAGCAGATGAGGAATGCCGTCATAGACGGACAGTTCGAGCATCTTGGGATCGACCATGATGAGACGGCACTCTTCCGGCTTCAACCGATAGAGCAGCGACAGGATCATGGTGTTGATGGCGACGGATTTGCCCGAACCCGTGGTGCCCGCAACGAGCAGATGCGGCATGCGCGCGAGATCGACGATGACGGGCTCGCCGCCAATAGTCTTGCCGAGCGCGATGGGAAGCTTGTGCTTCGATTTTTCGAAATCTTCCGACGCGAGGAGTTCGCGCAGATAAACGGTTTCGCGCTTCTGGTTGGGCAGTTCGACGCCGATGGCGTTGCGTCCCTGAACCACAGCCACGCGGGCGGAGATCGCCGACATCGAGCGGGCGATGTCGTCGGCGAGTCCAATCACGCGGGAGGACTTGATGCCCGGCGCAGGCTCGAGTTCATAAAGCGTCACGACAGGGCCGGGCCGCACATTGATGATCTCGCCCTTCACGCCGAAATCATCGAGCACGCCTTCGAGCAGCCGCGCGTTCTGCTCCAGCGCATCTTCAGAAATGCGCGTCACCGCCTGCTTGCGCGCTTCGGCGAGGAACATCAGCGCGGGCAGTTCATAAGCGTTGCGATCAAGGAAGGAAGGCTGCGCTTCGCGCGCGCTGCGGCGTCCTGTCTTGAGCGCGGGCGCGGCCGGCGTGATCTTCGGGCCGCGGCCCGCATGTTCATTCTCGTCCGCCTCTTCCTCTTCTTCTTCGTAGAAGGGTTCAGGCTCGGGCCTCGCGACCCTTTGGGCCGGGGGCGCTGTCGTTGCTTCTTGCGGCGCAGGGGCGGAGTCGAAGCTCGGCTCGCGACGCACGCGCATTTGTTTGATCGCTGGCGCGGACTGCGTCTCTCGCGACATGCGCACCGCGCTGACCCAGCGGCCAAGCGTTGCGCTTATGCTCAGGAAGCCATGGATTGCTGCGCCCAGCGCCACGAGGAAGAAGCCGGGCTCGCCAGCCGCGTCGTCGTCATCGGCAGCGCGTGTCCGCGCGGCGCTGTCGCTATCGTCGCAGGACTCTTCACCGTCTTGCAGGAAGAGGCCCGAGGAGGCTGAGAGCGACAGGAAAGCGCCCGCCGCTGTGACGAGGCCGGTTACGATCATGACGGGGCCGAAACCGCCGGATAGTTTGCGGGGCAGGGTCAGGATGGCGTCGCCCACTACGCCGCCAAGGCCGGTCGGCAGGGGCCAGCGTTCGGTGACGGGCAGCAAGGAGGCGAGCGCGGCCGCAAAACCCACGCCGGTGATCCAGAGCAGCAGGCGCAGGCCGGGACGTTCAAGGCTGCAGTGCGTGACAAGGCGCCAACCCCAGCAGGCCAGGGGAATAAGTAGGGCGGTCGAGGCGACGCCGACCATCTGCATGGTGAGGTCGGCGGCCATGGCGCCGGCGCTCCCAAGGAGATTGCGGACGGGGCCTGACGTGGCGTGGTTGAAACTGGGGTCCTGCACCGACCAAGTGAGGAAAGACACCGTCAGCGCGGCTGTGATGAGCAGCAGAACGAGGCCGCAGAATTCCGCGAGCCGCCTCCAGAGGAAATAGCGGACCGGTTCGGGGATGTGGTCGATCGTAGAAGTGGCTGACATCCGCATTTTCATTCGCCGCCAGGGCGAGGCGCCCCTGACTCAAAACTATAG
The DNA here is from genome assembly GCA_947455285.1 of Beijerinckiaceae bacterium. GTDB lineage: Bacteria > Pseudomonadota > Alphaproteobacteria > Rhizobiales > Beijerinckiaceae > Terripilifer. The sequence goes on from CANGOK010000065.1 coordinate 2,601, forward strand.
AGATGCGGTTAATGCGCGATTAAATCCCGGCTTTTTGGTAGGCGCTTCAACGTCTGTTCCCAAACGAAAACGGCGCCCGAAGGCGCCGTTTGTTGTTGGCTGATCGCTTGCGCAGATCACATGTTGTAGGCGCGCTCGCCGTGCTCGGCCACATCGAGGCCTTCGCGTTCGGCGTCGACGGGGACGCGCAGGCCGACGATGAGATCAACGACCTTGTAAAGGATCGCCGAACCGATGCCCGACCACAGGAGGGTGTAGAGCACCGCCTTCACCTGGATCATCACCTGCGTGGCCATCACATAGTCGCCGGGGGAGCCGGAGCCTGGCTTGATCGCGTAGTCGGTGAGGCCGACGCCGCCCAGATCGGGAGACACGAGGACGCCCGTGGCGATGGCGCCGATGATGCCGCCGACGCAGTGGATGCCGAACACATCGAGCGCATCGTCATAGCCGAGCTTGTTCTTCACGGTGGAGACGAAGAACAGGCAGGCGGGGCTAACGATGAGGCCCAGAACCAGCGAGCCCATGGGGCCGGCATAGCCCGAAGCCGGGGTGACGGCCACAAGACCCGCGACGGCGCCGGAGACCATGCCCAGCAGCGAGGGCTTGCCCTTGGTCGCCCATTCCACGAGCAGCCAGGAGAGGGCCGCGGCGGCGGTGGCCACGAAGGTGTTCACGAAGGCCAGAGCCGTGACGCCATTGGCTTCAAGGTTGGAGCCAGCGTTGAAGCCGAACCAGCCGACCCACAGGAGCGAGGCGCCGATCATGGTCATGGTCAGCGAGTGGGGAGGCATGGCTTCCTTGCCATAACCAACGCGCTTGCCGATCAGGATGCAGCCGACGAGACCCGCGATGCCAGCGTTGATGTGCACGACCGTGCCGCCAGCGAAGTCGAGGGCGCCGAGCTGGAAGAGATAGCCAGCATTGGCGTTGACGGCGTCAAGGGCGTCCTGCGCGGCCTTCTTGCCGGCTTCGTCGGTCGCCGCCGCAAGAGCGCGCGCCGCATCAGCGATGGCGTCGGGACCCTGCCAGAACCAGACCGCGTGGGCGATCGGGAAGTAGATCAGCGTGACCCAGAGGATGACGAAGAGCAGCACGGCCGAGAACTTGATGCGTTCGGCGAAGGCGCCGACGATCAGGGCGGGCGTGATGCAGGCGAAGGTCATCTGGAACGCCATATAGGCGAATTCAGGAACGACGACGCCATTCGAGAAGGTCGCCGAGGTGGAGTCCGGCGTCATGCCCGCAAGGAACATGCGCGAGAAACCGCCGACGTAGGCGTTCAGGGCGCCCGAGCCTTCGGTGAAGGCGAGGGAGTAGCCGAAGAGGACCCAGATCACCGAGACCAGCGAGACGATCATGAAGACCTGCGTGAGCACCGACAGCATGTTCTTGGCGCGCACGAGGCCGCCATAGAACAATGCCAGGCCGGGGATCGACATCATCAGCACGAGGACGGTGGAGACGAGGAGCCATGCCGTATCGCCCTTCTGGGCGACGGGGGCGACGGCTGCAGCCGCGGCGGCTGCTTCCTCGGCGAAGGCCAGACCGGACGTTGCGGCGCTGGCCAGGAGACTGAGAGCGCTCGCCTTGGCGATGCTCCCGAGGGTTGGGCGGTACATCATCTGTTTACTCCTGAAAGGAATCGCGAAGGTCAGAGCGCGTCGGTGTCTTTTTCACCGGTGCGGATGCGGATCGCTTGCTCAAGCGAGCTCACGAAGATCTTGCCGTCGCCGATCTGGCCGGTGCGCGCCGAAGTGACGATGGCTTCCACCACTGCGGGAGCGATGTCGCTCGTGACGGCCACTTCGATTTTCAGCTTGGGAAGGAAGCTGACGGCGTATTCGGCGCCGCGATAGATTTCGGTATGGCCCTTCTGTCGGCCATAGCCCTTCACCTCGGTCACTGTGAGGCCATGCACCCCCACCGCAGTGAGCGCGTCTCTTACCTCGTCAAGCTTGAATGGCTTGATGATCGCCATGACTATTTTCATTTCAGTGCCCCTTTTTGGCCCTAACCGACGTGAAGTGGTGAGGCTGTTACTCGCCCATGCGGAAGTACGCCCCGCACTCGGGCTCGCAATCCCTTAAACAAGGGGCGTGCCAAACCGCGTTACGGCGTCGCATGAGGTGATTTTCGGCGGATTGAGCGCAAAAAAGCTGAGAATTGCCTGCGCGTTGATATCGGTGGCGCTAAAAGAGGCAGTTATCTTGCTTATTTTTTGTGCACAATCGCCCTGCCTAGCGAGCAGGCTTGTCCGTGCGCAGGCGCAGCAGCCCTTCCTGCATGACGGAGGCGACCAGCTGGCCATCGCGTGAATAAAGGCCGCCGCGCGCTAGCCCCCTTCCGCCAACGGCGGTAGGGCTTTGCTGCGCGTAAAGAAGCCAATCGTCCGCCCGGAAGGGCCGATGGAACCAGAGCGCGTGATCAAGGCTCGCCGCTTGGATGTCTTCATCGAAGACCGACCGCTGATGTTTGACCAGCGCGGTGTCGAGCAGGGTCATGTCGGAGAGATAGGCGAGCACGGCGCGGTGTATGGCGGGGTCGTCCGGCAGGGGGCCGTTCGCCCGCATCCAGATGTTCTGATGGGCGGGCAGGGGCGCGCGATCCGCCTTCGCGTAGTAACGCCCGAGATCGACTGGGCGCACATCGATGGGCCCTTCGATGGTGAAATAACGCTGCATGGCGCTCGGCATCATATGGGCGAAGGCCTGACTCATCTGCGCCCGGGTCATCAGCGTCTCGGGATCGGGCGCATCCGGCATGGGCAGGGCATGGTCGAGCCCCGGCTCTTCAGCCTGAAAGGAAGCCGTGAGGGTGAAGATGGTTCGCCCGTGCTGGATCGCCTCACAGCGGCGCGTGGCGAAGCTGGCGCCATCGCGCAGCCGCTCCACTTCATAGGTGATGGGAATCGAGGGGTCGCCCGGCAGCAGAAAATAGCAATGCAGGGAGTGAGGCTCTCTCGCCTCGACCGTGCGCGAGGCGGCGACTAGCGCCTGAGCGATGATCTGACCGCCGAAGACCCGTTTGCGAACCGCCGGCGCGCAAGCGCCGCGAAAGCTGTTCTCCCCGATCCGCTCCAGATCAAGAAGGGCGATGAGCGCAGCGACAGCCTGGGACATGGAAGCTCTCAAGGACGAGAAGACCGCTCACCTGAGCACAAGCGGGCTTCTCGTCAAGTGAGCTGGTTACTGATGCAGGGCTTCGCCATGCAGCGCGAGGTCTAGGCCCTCGCGTTCCTGATCTGGCGCGACGCGCAGGCCGCAGAGAAGATCGACGATCTTCAGCGTCAGCCAAGTCCCGACAATGCACCACACGGTCGTGACCACCACGCCCACGGCCTGAATGCCGAGCTGGGCCGGGTTGCCTTCCAGCAGGCCAGCGACGCCAGCTGGCGTGTCCGGGGAGACGCTGAGGGCTGCAGTGGAGAAAACGCCGGCCAGCAGGGTTCCTAGCACGCCGCCAACGCCATGCACGCCGAAGACGTCGAGCGAATCGTCATATTTGAAGCGCTGCTTGATGACGGTGCAGAAGCCGTAGCAGACCGCGCCCGCAATGGCTCCGATGACGACGCCATGCCAGGGCAGCACGTAGCCTGAGGCGGGGGTGATGGTGCCAAGGCCAGCGACCGCGCCCGAGATCATGCCCAGCACAGAAGGCTTGCCGCGCTCGATCCATTCGATGGTCGTCCAGACGACCGCGCCCGCGCAGGCGGCCAGATGGGTCGCCACGATGGCGAAGATGGCGCGCGAACCAGCGCCCAGCGCCGAGCCGCCATTGAAGCCGAACCAGCCGACCCACAGAAGACCCGTGCCCACAACGGCCATCGAGAGATCGAAGGGGGCCATGTTCTCGCGGCCATAACCTTGTCGTGCGCCGATCATCAGCGCAGCCACGAGGCCAGCGACGCCCGCATTGATATGGACGACGGTGCCGCCCGCGAAATCGAGGACGCCCATCTGCGCCAGCCATCCGCCGCCCCAGACCATATGAGCCGATGGCGTATAGACGAGGAAGAGCCAGATGGCCGAGAACAGCAGGAAGGCGGAGAATTTCATGCGGTCCGCGACCGCCCCGCCCACCAGCGCGCAGGTGATGACCGCGAAGGTCATCTGATAGGCCATGAAGAGCAGTTCGGGAATCGTCTTGGCGAAGGGGCTGACCGTCTCCAGCCCGATCCCCTTCAGAAAGACGCGGCTGAGGTCGCCAAAATAAGCGCCCTCTCCGGTGAAGCTGAGGCTATAGGCGGCGGCGAACCAAAGGATGGAAACCAGCGCGGTCGCAGCCGCGCTTTGGGCCATGACGGCCAGCACATGTTTCTTGCGAACCATGCCAGAATAGAAAAGCGCCAGACCCGGCAGGGTCATCATCAGCACAAGACCCGTGCAGATGATCATGAAACCGGTGTCAGCTGCGTCGATGCCATCCGCAGCGAAGGCGGGGCGCGATGCAAGGGCGGTCAGTGCGCAGGGCGCGATGAGACGCGAAAAGAGGCGGAGCATGGGATTCCGGCGGCTTTGGAGGGACCAGGGCGCGATATAAATTGCGCCAATTCGCCGCAATAGAATGCAACGATCATGCCAAAATGCCTAATTTAGCGGCATATCGCGAAATCATAAGCAAATTCTGAGAATCGGGCATGCAGGGTGAGCCCGCGCCTGCAAAGATCGAACAGGGATTGAACAGCTGGGGCTCTATAATTAGGCAATTGCCTAATAAAAGGGCTTAAGGGTCGATCAGCCTGCGGGCTTCATCCGGCAGCATGATCGGAATGCCGTCGCGGATTGGATAGGCGAGCCGGGCGCCGCGCGAAATGAGCTCCTGCCGCGTCGAATCATATTCGAGCGTATTCTTCGTCAGCGGACAAACAAGGATCTCCAGCAACCGGCGGTCGATCCGTGTGACTTGCGCTGCGCCCTGAGATGGATCCTGCGTGGCCATGGCGGCTCCTATTGAAGCGAGGAGCTTGTGTCTGCGCCGCGCGCCAGCTCCATTTCCGTCGCCGCGATCAGAACTTCAGCGCGAGACTTGATGTCGGGGGCTTCGAGCAGCGCTTGCTTTTCACGCGGCCCGAAGGGGCTCATCATGGCCAGCGCATTGACCAGCGCCTCATTGGGAGCCTGGTTGATGCCCTCCCAATCGATTTTCAGGCGGCTCGCTAGCGCAAAGCGCCGCAGCGCATCTAGCACGGCGTCCCGGTCGACATCCTTCTCGCCCGCGCGGGGAATCAAATCGACCGCGAAGTTGGCGTAATCAGCGCGCGCCTGCCGGTATGGGGTCATGACCGTCAGTTCTTCAACGACCCGAAACCGCGCGACCCCGGTCAGGCTGAGCATATAGCGACCGTCGCCGGTTTCGGCGATCTGGGTGATGCGCCCAAGGCAGCCCACCCGCTCCAAGCGCGGATGGCGGGCGCGCTCGTCTTCGTTTTGCTGGGGCTGGATCATGCCGATCAGGCGATGGCTTTTCAGCGCATCGTCGATCATGGCCATGTAGCGCGGCTCGAAAATATTCAGTGGAAGCTGGCCTCGCGGCAGCAGCAAGGCCCCCGTCAGCGGGAAGACGGGAATCAGGTCCGGCAGCTCTTCGGCGCTTTTATAAGGCTTGTTGATGCTCATCGGGGACTCCGCAGTCCAACTCATGAAAACAGGATGCCCGACAGGCGCCGGCGCGCGCCAAGCGTTTCGGGATCCGCCATGCCCCAGGCCTCGAAGAACTGGAGCAATTGCTTGCGTGCGGCCTCTTCGTTCCAGGCGCGGTCGCGGCGGATGGCTTCCAGAAGTTGATCTGCGGCCGCCCGTCTGTCGCCCCGGCCATTGAGGCCGATGGCGAGCTCGATACGCGCCGCATGGTCGGCCGGATCAGCCTCCACCCGCGCCATCAGGGGGGCGAGATCGCCCACGGAAGCGGCCTGTTCGGCGACTTCGAGAGCGGCCCTGGCGGCGGCGATGGCGGCGTTCTTGTCTGCGCCAGCAGGCGCCTGATCGAGCACGGCGCGGGCCTGTTCAAGATCGCCAAGGGCGACAAGCGCGCGGGCGAGGCCTGCGAAACCTTTGAAGTCTGTCGGGTCGAGCGATAGGGCCTCGCTGAACAGCGCCGCCGCGCCCTGGGCGTCGCCGGCTGCAAGAACGGCTTCCGCCTCGGCCATCAGCTCCTCGCCCTCGCCGCCCAGCGGGCCGACGAGACGTTCCAGAAAGCCCTTGATCTGGCTCTCGGGCAGGGCGCCCATGAAACCGTCAACCGGCTGGCCCTTCTGGAAGGCGATCACGGCAGGAATCGACTTCACCCCGAGTTGGCCAGCGATCTCGGGATGTTCGTCAATGTTCATCTTGACGAGCTTCACCTTACCGCCAGCGGCTTTGATGACCTTTTCGATGACGGGCGTCAGCTGCTTGCAGGGGCCGCACCATGGCGCCCAGAAATCGACGAGAACGGGCTGGCGCGCGGATTCAGCGATCACATCGACCCGGAAGGAGGCGGTCGTCGTGTCCTTGATGAGATCCGAGGCGCCGCTTCCCGCCTGATCGTTCTGCCCCAGCATCATCCCGTCTCCATTGCCTGCGCGACCCATATGTCATCTCATCACATGGGGCGGATCGGCCAAATTAGCAATGTCCAGTCAAGCTTCCATGAGGCGAAGCAACAGCGGTTCGTGACCACAGGCGTTCAGGAAGCGAAGCAGATCCGGACCGGACAGGGTTGTCGTCCGAGTATTCGTGAGCGGATGGAAATTGACGGCCGGGGCTTGGGCCAGCTGTGCGTCGAGGACGATTGTGACAAGCCCTGCCTCATCATTGATCGCCCCAAAGGGGGTGACAGAGCCCGGCGTCACGCCCAGTAGCTCGAGCAGCGCTTCCGCTGAACCGAAGGAAACCTTGCCTCTGGCGCCGATCTCCATGTGGAGGGTCTTAAGGTCGATCTTCGCCTCCTCCTCCGCCACGATCAGGAAATATCGCTTCGCCCGGTCCCGCACGAAAAGATTTTTCGAATGGAGCCCGGGAATTTGGCCACGCAATGCCCGCGATTCCTCCACTGTGAAGAGAGGGGGATGATCGAAGTTCAGGGTCTCGATCCCCAGTTTTTCGAAGGTTTCGATGAGGTCTTCAGCCGTCTTGCTCATGGTTCCCTGCGTCTTGTTTCGCTAAATCGCGTAACCGCCAAACTCCCCTGTTGCAATCGCCAGCGCTTTGGGTCATATACCCGCCATCGGCGCTGCGGCGCTGGTGACACGGATGCGGGTGTAGCTCAGGGGTAGAGCACAACCTTGCCAAGGTTGGGGTCGAGGGTTCGAATCCCTTCGCCCGCTCCAAATTTTCAGCGCTGAACCCCAGGCGCTTCTCATGAAAATGAGAAAATCCATATGCGGATCGAAAACGCATATTGGCGTTTATCGACCTATGTGACGCAGGGTCTCCGAGGCGGATTTCGCTGAGGGGTAATGATGCTGTCACTAGCTCCAAAGCAAAAACTTGACAAAGAACTTCTTGGGCCGTGCTCTACGCCTGTTCCGAAGAGCTGCCCATTAAACGCCGATATGGTTCTGTCGGGCCAGAGCCCCGAAAAGAACCCTGATGAGGACAAGGGGCGAGCATTTGTTTGATTCAAAATAGATTTTAGCTAACCTCCTTAACGTGGCGGGAAAGACTTAGCTCATCGTTGTCAGACACGAGGGTTACGGCTCCTCCAAGACCTCGCTCAAAAATAAGGGAGTGGACCGTGAATGCTTTAAAGACAGCCGGCTTTTTCGTCTTGGCGACCCTATCCGCCGCTTCACTCAATATCGCAGCCGCTCAAGAAAAAGCGCGAGATATCGCTGTCGGCAATTGGAAGCTCGTGAAATCTTTCGGGACCAATGCCGACGGTACCACACGACCCGGTTTTGGCGGGGTTCCCACGGGAATGTTGATCCTCACCAAGGATGGCTATTTTTCAAACGTCTCGATGCGCGCCGATCTTCCTTCATTCAAATCAGGGAACCGAATGGAAGGCACCGCGCAAGAAAATGCGGCTGTAGCGGCAGGCAGCATCTCGACTTATGGACGTTACACGGTTTCGGATGACGGTAAGAAGCTGATCTTCAAGATACTGGGCAGCACGTGGAAGGACTGGGTTGGCGCTACACAGGAACGCGAGTTGAGCGTCTCCAAGGAGAAGCTGGAATATGTGACCAAGTCCTCCGTTAGCGGGACCACAATAATGTCATTCGAACGGTTCAGCGATTGACATAATTGAAGCCCCGATAGGTTCAACTATCGGGGCTTTGAACTCTAGGAACAGGACCCCTGCACGGCTCCTGATCGAAGGTCATTTTAAACAAAACGCGACGGCCAATTAATCAGAAAACGCCAAAACGCGCCTGACTTCGGCTCGTGCTTCAGCAAAGTCTGCGAGGAACGCTGCGCTGTGGCGCATCTCAACCGCACAGGCTACGGCGAGGATGCGGCCAGCTTCGATATCGCTTGGGAAGTGAACTCCACCGATCACACGATTGAGCCCATATTCACGGGCGCGTCGCATGATCGCGTCCCGTTTTTCTGGGATCATGTCTGACAAAACAATTTCCGCAAGCCATCCGAATGTCGCATGTCCGCTGGGATAAGAACCTTCATTATCGAACTTGCCGACCGGTTTGAGATTCGGGTTCGACGCAGGTGGACGCAAGCGCTCCCAGCGCTCCTTGCCTTGCTTGTTCAGATTGCTTTCCGTTTTATAGACCGACGTGAAAAATTTTGAGGTGATCGGCATTCCCTCCGTTCGAAACTTATCACCCAGAACATCTGCAAAAATAAAAATGCTCTGATTGGAGTCGCTCAGAGATTTGCTCGCCATCTTTTCATCTCTGAGGCTTTGCCATCTCTCCACGATCAACTTGTCTTCCTATTCTTCCAGGCCGACTGGAGGCGTGGACAAGTACCGGGTCGAGTCGAATGACTTTGGATCGATATAAACCTTCACATTATCGACGATGTAAGATCCGCTCTGCGCGCCATCTGCGAAGGGGCTCGTTGCAAATCCCATCATGGTGAATAGCGCTAGAGCCAATTGGGCCGATTTGATCTGCATTGATTGCTTCTTCCTTCGCCACGAGCTGTCTTCGCTACTCTTATTTATGCTGAATGAAGGCGATTGAGCACTGTCTGCTTTCTGCGCCTTTGGTCATCGTCCATTCCTGCGCGCCGCGAAGGATGCCTGACTCGTCTTTTAGACTTCCGGAATATTTGCCGATGAAAGAACTTTCATTGGAATCAAAACGAGATTCGATCTGAATTTCTCCATTCGGGGAAATCGAGCCCAAAGCGCTCTCATTGCTGACGACGAATGTTCGGGCCGGATTGAAGATGGGCCTTGTGAGCACGACCTTTTCACCGTCAATCACAACGCTGACCGGTGACTGCAACAGATTGCGGGTCGTCGAGAGCTTCTGGCAAACGATATAGCCGGAATAATTCACTCTGGGTTCGGCGAACGCCGCAGGCGTCGTCGCCAACAGGATGTATGTGATGGCGATGGATTGATTGAGATTCATTGAGGATTCACCCGCTTGTGATCCTCCACACTACTCTCAGGTTCCTGAATGCGTCCGATCACGCTTCTTCGAAGCCGTCAGGGTTGCGAGGCCAGTTTCGCGGGCAGACGTCGACCAAACCATTCCACCATATCTTCGCTGGGCATGGCGTAGCGACCGTCCTTGGAATCAAAGCGAACGGTGAAGGGTTCGGATCTCGTCACTGGTGAGGAATCATCGAGGGAGAAGATCTTCTTCGATCCGGTCTTCCTCTTGAGAGTCAGCTCCAGCGCGTGAAGTCCGCCTGCGCCAGGTTGGAAACCGTAATCGATGCGATTGGATATGCACGGCTTGTTCTGATCGCCGCTGCAGCTTTGTTCATTGCCTTTGTAGGTGATGAAATCCACCATGCGTTTTTGCTTGGGCGTGAACACGCCGCCCACGTGGATGAGCGTGGTCATTTCCTGCTCAAGGCCATTCGCCTTGAAATGATCCGTCACCTCCCAGGCATAGGTGTCGATGGCCACTTCGACGAAGCGAAAATCTTTCTCCTCCGCGGGCGCCTGTCGCGTTCCAAATTCATAAAGACCGTCGAGTTCTTTAAACACAAAGCCCTTATCCTCGCCGCTGGAGGCGAAATGCATGAACATCACGACGCCGGTCTTCAGCGCGCTGGCCTGATAATCCTTGCCTGAGATTGCGAAATAATAGTCGCTCTTGTCGTTGGAGCCACGCATGGCGAATTTCGCGGGCTGCATGCAGAAGCGACGAGCGCGTGTCTCAAGGGTCCAGCACTTCGCGTTCTGATCATAGGGGCCAACCGTTTTCATGACGGCGGTCCAGATCTGCTGCTGCTTACCCGTATCGACGTTTAATTTTGTCTTCTTCAATTGCTCAAGTCTGGGGGCGGGCTTTTCCGCGTCGCCCAAGGCGGCGACGCTGCCGAGCGTCATTGCGGCGCCCAGCGCAAAGGCCAGCGTCGTCATCGTCATTGATCTGTTTTTAAAAAACAGCATGCTCAAACCTGTTCGCCTTTTATCTTGCGCGCTTCAGCCTGTGGACAAACTCGTATCACTCGCAGGGCTCGTCGCGCTTGACTGGGC
>CANGOK010000066.1 GCA_947455285.1 Beijerinckiaceae bacterium
ATCGCACTTACGGCGGCACAACGAAAATTCCTAATCTTTGGCTCTATGCCCCGAACGACCAGTTCTGGGGCGCAGATACGCCAAAGCTGTGGCATGCCGCATTCGCCAAGGCTGGCGGGACGGGCCGCTTTATACAGACCGCTCCGGTCCCCGATGAAGATGGCCATAAGTTATTGGCGAAAGGTGGACGCCTTTGGTCGGACCATGTGAACCCCTTTGTGGATTCACTCGGTTTCAAAGGGCAGGCGGCCCGCAGGTAACAGATGCGCTTCTGCGAGTCTTGAGAGCCCCTGCCCCGCTCCTCTAATCCGCCACATCCCAATGCGGGCGCGGACCAAAACGACTTGATAGAAAATCGATGAAGGCGCGCACTTTCGGCGAGAGGTGACGCGCATGGGGATAGACGGCGTGAAGCGCCAGCGTCGAGGAGGCGTAATCTTCGAGGACGCTCACCAGAGTTCCCGCCTGAAGATCCGCGCCCACGATGAAGGTTGGCAAATCAACCACGCCCATATGATTCAACGCCGCCACGCGAAGCGCATCGCCATTGTTCAGCGTCAGTCTGCCCTTCACCGGGATCGTCACAGGCTTGCCATCGAGCATGGTGAACCGCCATTCATTCGCAGACGGCAGATTGCTGTTGCAAAGGCATTGATGGTTGCGAAGGTCCTGCGGGACCTTTGGCGTTCCATGCGCCCCAAGGTAGCGAGGGCTGGCGCAGACAACCCTGCGAATGGGCGCGATCCGCTTCGCAATGAGGCTTGAATCAGCGAGAGCGCCGATCCGGACCGCCAGATCGAATCCCTCTTCCACCAGATCCACGAAGCGGTCGCTCATCGTCACATCGACATCAAGCTCGGGGTATTGAGCGAGAAAATCCGCTAGCGCAGGGGCGAGGTGCAGAAAGCCAAAGCTCATGGGCGCGCTGACCTTCAGGCGGCCTCTGGGAACCGCCTGCAAATGGCTGACAGCCTGATCGGCGTCCTGCAGGTCGAGCAGGATCTGAGACACGCGCTCAAAATAGCCAAGCCCCGCCTCGGTCAGCGTGAGCGCGCGCGTGGTGCGATGGAACAGCCGCAAGCCCAGCTGCGCTTCAAGGGCGGCGACATGGCGGCTCACCACGGATTTCGACGTGTTGAGCCGCGCGGCGGCGGCTGAAAAGGACTTCAGCTCAGCAACCCTAACGAAGGATTCGATGGCGGAAAGGCGGTTCATATTGTTGCCATTAGAGGAACAGATAGGTTCTTATTATAGGAATTGTTCCCGAAATCCTCCAACCTTAAGTTTCGGGCATCAGAGATCGCGATGATCTCCCCATCCGGAGCTTTTCCCATGTCTTTCGTCGAGCCTGCCCCCGCCAAGCCCCTGATCCCCGCCCTGCACGGACTTACCAACGCCCTTGCGCCGCTTGGCGAGCCGCTTGTCCGCGTCACAACCGGCCTGCTTCTCGTACCCCATGGCGCGCAAAAGCTTTTTGGCTGGTTCGGCGGCTATGGCGTCGAAGCGACCGGTGAGTTTTTCGCCGCGAAACTCGGACTGCCTGCATCGCTGGCGCTGATCGCCGGCCTCATCGAATTCGTCGGCGGCCTGATGCTGGCCGCAGGCCTCGCCACCCGCGCTGTCGCGGCCCTCGTGTTCGGCATGATGGCGGTGGCCACGCTCGGCGTTCATCTGCCTGCCGGATTTTTCTGGACCAACGGCGGCTTTGAATATCCCCTGTTCTGGGGTCTCGCCGCCCTGTCCTTCGTGATCTGCGGCGGCGGCCGTTATTCGCTGGACGCCCTGATCGGGCGCGAAATCTGAACTGCCCAATAAAGGAGGCTGTTATGTCCACGATCATTCGACCTGCCCAGTCGCGCGGCCGCGGTTTCCATGGCTGGCTCGACAGCTATCACAGCTTCTCCTTCGCCGATTATTTCGATCCCGCGCATATGGGCTTTGGCCCGCTGCGCGTGATCAACGAGGACCGCGTGGAGCCAGGCGCAGGCTTCGGAACCCATGGCCATCGCGACATGGAGATCCTGTCATATGTCATCGAAGGCGCGCTTGAACATAAAGACAGCATCGGGACCGGCTCAGTCATACGGCCGGACGACGTGCAGATCATGTCGGCAGGAACCGGCGTTCGCCACAGCGAATTCAATCATTCAACTGTCGAGCCGGTTCATTTCCTGCAGATCTGGGTGCTGCCGGATCAGAAAAGCCTTACCCCGCGTTACGACCAGAAGACCTTTACATCTTCGGAAAAGCGGGGGCGCCTGCGGCTCATCGCGTCAACGAACGCGCGTGATGGCTCGCTGCTGATCCATCAGGATGCGGATATTTTCGCAGCCCTTTTGGTACAGGACGACGCCATCGCACACAGCCTGAAACCCGGCCGCAGGGCGTGGGTGCAGATGATCCGTGGATGCGCCGAGATCAACGGCGCCGCTGCAAGCCCGGGCGATGGATTCGCCGTTGAGCACGAGCCAGCAGTCACCATCAAAGCGAATGACGATCAAACCGAACTTCTATTGTTCGATCTTCCCTGAACTCAAAAATAAAGGACAACATCATGGCCAAGGTTCTTGTGCTCTACTATTCAAGCTACGGACATATCGAAACCATGGCGCAAGCCATGGCGGAAGGCGCGCGCAAAGCGGGCGCTCAGGTCGACATCAAGCGCGTGCCGGAAACCGTTCCGCTGGAGATCGCGCAGAAGTCCCATTTCAAGCTTGATCAGGCTGCGCCGGTCGCCGCCGTCGCAGACCTTGAACACTACGATGCGATCATCGTGGGGACTGGCACGCGCTTTGGCCGTGTCTCTTCGCAAATGGCCGCGTTTCTCGATCAAGCCGGAGGGCTTTGGGCGCGCGGCGCATTGAATGGAAAGATCGGCGCGGCCTTCACCAGCACGGGAACGCAGCACGGCGGTCAGGAGATGACGCTGTTCTCGATCATCGCCAACCTTCTGCATTTCGGAATGATGGTCGTCGGCTTGCCCTATAGCTTTCAAGGCCAGATGAGCATGAACGAAATCGTTGGCGGCTCGCCCTATGGCGCGACGACCATCGCAGGCGGCGACGGCTCGCGACATCCCAGCGCCATAGATCTCGACGGCGCACGCCATCAGGGCGAGCTGGTGGCGAAGGCTGCGATCAAGATGTTCGGATGAAAGAGCGAAAACGTCGCACTTACCCAAACAAAAGGGCCGCCCCGAAGGGCGGCCCAATCATCTACGGCTAAGCAGCCTTATCAATCCATCTTCTTGAGCCCGACGACCTTAGCCATGGCCTCGACCTGCTTTTCCTGACGCAGGATATCTGAGGAGAATTCTTCCGCGCCGCCGGGGTTCGGGGCCTGGCCGCTGGCGATCAGCTTGGCGGCGATGTCGGGATCGCGGGCGGTGGAGGCGATATCATCGCCGATGCGCTTGCGTAGATCCGCGCTCACGCTCGGCGCAGAAAATACGCCGACAAGCCCTTCAAGCTCCAGCGAAGGCACGCCCGCCTCGATGACGGTGGGAATGTCCGGCATGATCTCCACGCGGTTGCGGCTTGTCACAGCCACCACGCGCGCGCCCTTGCTCTGCAAGACCGGCTGCTGAATGGCGAGCGCAGTCATGGCGGCCTGAATGCGGTTGGTCGCCATCTCCGCAGCGCCAGCCGTCAGATTGGTGAAAGGGACCTTGGTGATCTGCAGGTTGAGCGAAGTGGTGAAGTTGTCCCACACGAGTTCGGTGATGCCCGGCACGACCATCACATTCATTGCGCCAGGCTTCTGCTTGGCCAGATCCACGAATTCGCCGAGCGTCTTGACGCCGAGCATTTCCGACACGCCAACGACGAGAATGGTGTTGGAGAAGCGCGCCACGGGCAGAAGATCACGCTCGCGCACATAGCCAAGCTTCTCGTGGCGATAGGGGTGAGGCGTGAAATTGCCCGACGGCGTGAACAGGAACTGGTGATCGTTGTTGTCCCCGATCACGGCGCGAATGGCGATGAGGCTGTCGCCGCCGGGGCGATTTTCGACCACGACCGGCTGGCCCCATTTGCGCGACAATACGTCGGCGGCGAGGCGCGCGCCGATGTCAGCGCCCGCGCCTGGCGCGAAGGGAACTACGAATCTTACGGCTCGCGTAGGCCACTTCGTCTGGGCCTGAGCCAATCCAGCCGTCAGCGCCAGCATGGCGGCGCCAGCCAAAGCCGCAAATTTCGAAATCCGATTCATGATTCCCTCGCAGTCACAATTCATCCCTTGGCGCTCGGTTCGCGCGGTGCGCCACATTGTCGAAGTTCATTCTCACCGGCAAGCCGCAGCCTATTTGCCGACCGCCTTGTTGTAGTAGCTCAGGTCGTAATATTTCTCGGGCGGACCCATCTTCTTCTGCGGCTCAGCGAATTGCTCGCGCACTTCGAGCACCGTGCGAAGCCCCGCGACATCGAGAGCGCCCTTGGGCGCAAGCGCCGCCTGCCCCTTCGTCGCGCCAATGGTGGAGGGACGCGCCACAGCCTCGGATGTAGCGACCTTGGAGGCCAGAATCTTCACGGCCTCATCGGTGTTGGCGCTATCATAAAGCCAATCGACGGCGTTCACGAGACCACGGATATAGCCGACCATCGCGGCTTCGTTCTGCTTCGCCCAGGCGCGATTGGCGATCTGTACGCTGGCGAGATAAGGGCCGACGGAAGATACGGCCTCTCCAAGGAAGGTGTAGCCGGCGTTTTTCGCCTGTGTGGTGAAGGGCTCGCTCACAAGCGCGGCGGACATCTTGCCCTCTTTCAGGGATTCAAGACGCTCGCGCGTGCCGCCAACGGCGACGAATTCATAATCCTTCGGCTCCAGACCATTCTTCTGAAGCATCTTGCGCAGCACGAAGGCATAGCCCGTGGACAGCGAATCAAGCGCGAACTGCTTGCCCTTCAATTCGCCGATCGTCTTGATGGTGGGCTGCGCCATGAGGGCGAGTTCGGTCGACGAGCCGCCCATGACGATGACGAGATCAACTGGACCTTCGACGGCGGCGGTCCCCTGCCCTTCCTGATAGGCGATCAAATTGTCAGCGGCGGTGCCAGCGATCTGGAATTTCCCATTGATGAGATTGCTCATCTGGAAACCCGAGCTTGGCGTCGCGGTCACATTGACGGTCAGGCCTTCCTTCGCGAAGAACCCCTTGTCCTGCGCCACATAGATCGGCAGGGCGCTCGCGCCTGCGAAGACGATGACTTCCAGCGTACGCGTCTGCGCCAGCGCCGATGAGGCCGCGACCATGGAGGCCGCTGCGATGGCGGCTGACATGAAGTTGCGCATTTCGTCTCTCTCCCAGGTAAATTACGCCGCAATTATCGCTCAGGCGCAGCGCCTTTGTCCATGCCGGGTCCATTTGAGCGGAAAAGTTGCAGAGAAGGGCGGCAAAGCCTAGATTTCCCCCAACGATGGGGGAAGCGATGCGCAGGTCCAAGGGGAGAAGGCTGTTCCAGCTTGGTCTGGCGCTTGTCCTCGCGTGCATAGCCGCTCGCGCACAGGCCCAAACCGTCGCAGAATTCTACCGCGGCCGCACGATCCAACTGGTGCTTGGCTACGGCCCTGGTGGCGGCTATGACGCCTATGCGCGCCTCGTCACCCAGCATATCGGCAAACACATTCCCGGCGCTCCTGCCGTAGTGTTGCAACACATGCCGGGCGCGGGTTCGCTGCGGGCCACCAACTTCCTTTACACAACCGCTTCCAAGGACGGCCTCTCCATCGGCGCTTTCTCACGCGACATGCCCTTCATCGGCGTGCTCGGCCACAACGCCAATGTGCAATTCGACCCGCGCAAATTCACATGGCTGGGCTCCGTCGCGAGCTCCGTCGATGACGCATATCTGATGTTTGTGCGCAAGGACGCAGTCATCTCCAATATCGAGAGCCTGCGCAAGCGCGACGGCGCTCCGCTGATGCTGGGCGTGACAGGCGAAGGCGGCGGCGCCAATGACTGGATCGTGCTGCTGCGCGACCTGCTTGGTCTGAACATCAAGCTCGTCAGCGGTTATCCTGACAGCGGCGCCCTGTTTCTCGCCGTCGAACGCAAGGAGATCGACGGACGCGCCCTCGACTATTCCGCCCTGCGCTCATCACGGCCCGGCTGGATGAAGCCAGAATCGGGCATGCATGCGCTGCTTCAATTCGGCCGGGCGACGCGCCATCCCGATTTTCCCAATACGCCGACCGCAAGCGAACTTGCAAAAGATGACAAGGCGCGGCGCATGATCGAGGTCGCCGACATCTCCAACACGCTGGCGCGTCCCTTCGCCGCCCCTCCAGGCGTGCCCAAAGATCGGGCGAAGGCGCTGCAGGGCGCATTCACCGCCATGGTGAAAGATCCCGAGTTCCTCGCCGACGCCGCGCGACTGCGCGTGGATGTGAGCCCGCTTGATGGCGATGAAGTGCTGGCGCGTGTGGAAAAGCTGGCGCAAGCCCCGCCCGATGTGCTCGATTTCTTCCGCAAGATGCATGAGCGCGCTAAAGCAGGCGACTAAACGATCCGGACCATTATCATTCAACGAAAATCCAAGAGGACCGACCTATGCCGCACGACGAACTTTCCAAACATTGGCACGAACCCAAAGCTGGAGAGAATGCGGGCTTCGGCAAATTCACCCGCCCCGCCATGCCCTATGACCGGTTCATCGCGGCGGAAGGAATTCCCTGTTATCGCGGCATCGGCGTGCACCGCGCGCAGGACCTGCCCATGGCGCCGTGGAAGCGGCTTGGCGGCAAGGGCTCCTATATCCAGCTCTATGGCACCGAGGGGCTCTGGGGTTCCTACGTTGTGGAAATTCCAGCTGGCGGCGCGCTGAACATTGAGCACCACCTCTACGAGAAGCAATGCTTCATCGCCGAGGGTCGCGGCTCGACAGAGGTGTGGCAGGAGGGCCAGACGAAAAAGCAGACCTTCGAATGGCAGAAGGGCTCGCTCTTTTCGATTCCGCTCAACGCCTACCACCGCTTCGTCAACGCGACCAATTCTCCCGCCATCATGATCTGCGGCACCTCGGCGCCCAACATCATGAACCTCTTCGACAACCCGCGCTTCGTCTTCGAATGCCCCTATAACTTCACCGACCGCTATTCGGGCGAAGACGATTACTTCAAGAGCCGCGACGATCTTGAGCCTGATCCGGTGCGCGGCCTCGCCATGCGCCGCACCAATTTCATGCCTGACATCATCAACTGCGAAATGCCGCTCGATAACCGCCGCTCGCCCGGTTATCGCCGCATCGAGCCGGAGATGGCCGGCCAACGCTTCCATCTGTGGATCGGCCAGCACGAAACAGGCCGCTATTCCAAGGCCCATGCGCACGAGAGCTGCGCTGTGCTGATCTGCGTAAAGGGCAAGGGCTATACCTACACCTGGCCCGCGATCTACGGTTCGACGCCGTGGAAGGATGGCCATGCGGACAAGGTGCTGCGTCAGGATTACGAAGCCGGCGGCATGGTCTCCGCAGCGCCCATGACGGGTGACTGGAACCACCAACACTTCGGCGTGTCGAAAGATCCACTGCGCGTCACCGCATGGTTCGGCCCCAACAACCACCCTGCGCGCAAGCCCGGCCTGCCCGGCGAAGCCATGACGGACAAATGGGCCATAGACATCAAGAAGGGGGGCGTGGCCATTCCCTACCATGCCGAAGACCCGTTCCTACGTCAGGAATTTGAAGCCTATATGAAGGAACAAGGTGTGCCGGTGCGCATGGAGCAGAAGCTCTACGATCCGCCAACTGACTGATGAATACAAAGGGCCGCCCCTAACAGCGGCCCTTCGCAGTTTATCTTCCGGACTCAAATCGAATTGGCTATGAAAATGAAATCGAATTGCATGAAGCGTGCGCTGGCTCTCGGCGCCATGGTGATCGGCGCAGCGGTCATCGCCCCTCATGTCGCGGCGGCGGATGATTATTATAGGGGCAAGAAAGTCTTCATCGTCAGCGCCTCGTCCGCAGGCGGTGGCTATGACCAATATGCGCGGCTTCTCGCACGCCATATCGGCAAACGCATTCCCGGCGCGCCTACGGTCATCGTGCAGAACATGCCGGGCGCCGAGGGCGTCAAGGCGGCGAACTATATCTACAATCTGGCTCCGCAGGACGGGACCTATATCGGCGCCCTGCCACGTTCGCTAAGCCTGTCGAAGCTTTACGGACAGCATGAACAATCGCTTCTCTTCGATCCCTTCAGCTTCCAATGGCTTGGTTCTCTGAAGCGCGACACCGGCGTGCTTGTGGTGAACACGAAGTCTGGCCTTGTGAATGCCGAAGATCTCAAAAAGCGCGAAGTCACGCTTAGTTCGCAAGCCTCGAACTCGCCTAATTCCATGTATGCGCGCATGTTCAACGCCATATATGGCGCGAAGCTCAAGCCCATCGAGGGTTACGAAGGGTCGACCGCGGGCATGCTCGCAGTGGAGCGTTTCGAAGTTGACGGCCATTTGAGCGGCGGAACGACGGCCCCGCTCAAAAACAAGATTGAAGGATGGATGAATGCGGGAACCGGAAAAGTTCTGCTGCAATTTGGCATGAACCGCGACGTCGATTACCCTGACGCGCCAACTGTGATCGACATCATCAGGGATGAAGAAGGTCGCGCGGTTTTTGAACTGGCCTTCACCGAGCAGGAAATCGGCAGTCCCTATGTGCTTGGCCCCAAGGTTGGCGCTGCTCAGATGGACATTCTTGAAAAGGCCTTCATCGAGACGGCGAAAGATCCAGACTTCCTCGCGGAAGCCAAGAGCGAAAACGCGCCGATCTATCTGCTGGACGCAGTGACGATTCAGGCGATGTTGAAAAAAGCCTACGGCTCGCCAAACGAGCGCATTCAAAAACTGCGCGAACTGGCTAACGTGAAGGCGCACTAAGCTCGAACCGACCCACAATCTAAGATAGCGGCGCAGACCGCATTATTCACAGAGGAAACACTGACATGGCCTTTTCAGCATGGCGCGGCATCGCGGGCATCATCCATCCCACCCTGCGTCCCGGCGCGCTGGAAGAGTTCATTCGCTTGCTGCCTGAGGGAATCGGCGTCCTGCCGCTCTTCACCAATATCCGTGAGGGCACGCGCGCTGAATTCGCTACGGTCATGGGCGCCTATGAAGCGCAGATCGCCCTGCTCGCCGAGCAAGGCTGCGACGCCATCCACCCCAATGGTGCACCGCCCTTCATGGTGCATGGCCTGAAGGGAGAGGCTGAAATCGTCGCAGGCTGGGAGAAAAAGTACAAGACGCCTATCTTCACCGCCGGGCAGAACCACATCACGGCGCTGCGCGCGCTCAAGGTGAAGAGCATTGTCGGCGCAAGCTACTTCCCCGGCGAAATCAACAACACCTTCGCGCAGTATTTCACCGACGCTGGTTTCGAAGTTCGCTGCATGGAAGGCATCGAAACGCCCTTCAACAAGGCGCAGGAACTCTCGGGCGAACAGGTCTACGCCTTCATCAAGCATCACTTCATCAAGAGCGGCGGCGCTGACGCCATCTATATGCTGGGCTCTGGCTGGCGCACGCTGCACATCGTCGATCTCCTTGAGCGCGATCTTGGCGTGCCGGTCATCCATCCCGTGCCTGCGCGCGTCTGGGAGTTCCAGAAGCGGCTGCATGTGAACGAGCCGCGGCAGGGCTACGGCCAATTGCTCGCGACCCTCCCGCCCCTGCCGTGATGGAAGGAAAGACCGTGTCGTCATCCTGCTTCACACGACTGTTGGGGGCCATGGCCCTGACCTTCGCGTCCATCGCCCCCGGCGCTGCGCAAACGCCCGAACAATTTTATGCTGGCCGCACGGTCAGCATCATCGTACCGACCTCGCCGGGTGGCAATTTCGATCTCAACGCGCGCCTCCTCGCGCGCCATCTCGGACGGTTCATTCCCGGCCAGCCTACAGTCGTCGTCCGCAACATGCCGGGCGCGGGCGGCATGCTGGTCGCCAACCAGCTGGTCAATACGCGCGAGCAAGACGGGACCACAATGGCGATCATGGAGCGTGGCACGCCTCAGCTCGCCTATGAGGGCAATCCGAACGTGCGGTTCGATCCGCTGAAGTTCAATTGGATAGGTTCGCTTTCTTCCTACGCCAGCGACGCCTATCTGATGCTGGTCAACGACACGCACCCGGCGAAAACGGTCAACGATCTTCGCAAGGATGGGATCGAGCTGCGCCTTGGCGGCGATATGCCGGGATCAACCAACCTCACCTTCGCGGTTCTGGCGCGCGATCTTTTCAAACTGAACGTCAAACTAGTGCGCGGCTATCCTGGCGCCGCTCCCATGTTCATAGCCATGCAGAGCGGCGAACTCGATGGACAGGTGATCGGCCTTGGTTCGGTGCGCGGCGCGCAACCGGCCTTGTGGAACGGCAAGAAGGTGCGGCCCCTGATCCAGTTTGGCCGCACGACGCGCAACCCCGAGCTGGCCGACATTCCGACCGGGCGCGAATTGCTCTCCGACCCAGCCGATCTCGCCTTGCTCGAATTCGCCGAATTGCCCTTCTTCATCGCCCTGCCCTTCATGGCGCCCCAGAATGTGCCCGCCGACCGCGTGGCCGCCCTGCGAAAGGCCTTTATGGACACGGTGAGCGACAAGGCTTTCCTTGAGGACGCCGCGCGCGCCAATTTCGAGCTGAGCCCGATAGACGGCCCCGCCGTGCACGCCATCATCGAGAAAATGAGCAAGACGCCGCCGGAAGTCATCCGCCGCTATGTTGACATCGTGCGCAAGGGCGGCGAGTAGGCTCCAGAGCGAATTACAAAGGGAGAGAATGAAATGGCCTATACAAGCTGGAGAGGCGTTGTCGGCTGCATCAAGCCTACGCTGCGTCCGGGCGGCCTCGAAGAACTGATCCGCATTCTGCCCGATGGCGTTTGCCTGCTGCCACTGTTCCTCGACATCCGCAAGGGAACCGTCGATGAGTTCAAGCGCGCGGTCGATCCCTACGAGCCCATGTTGGAGAAGCTGGCGGAGGCCAAGGTCGATCTGCTGCACCCCGAAGGGGCGCCGCCATTCATGCTGCTTGGCTACAAGGGCGAATGCGAAGTGATCGCGCGCTGGGAAGACAAGTATAACATTCCGGTCTTCACCTCCGGCAGCAACCACGTTCGCGCCATGCGCGCGCTTGGCGTCAAGAGCTTCGTCGGCGCCACCTATTTCAGCGGCGCCATCAACGATGTCTTCGCAAAATATTTCATCGAGGCGGGCTTCGACGTGAAGGGAATGGAAGGCCTTGATGTGCCATTCCAGGATGTGGGTCAGCTTTCGCCCTACGAAGTCTACGCCCATGTGAAGCGCGCCTTCCTGCGCCAGCCAAAGGCCGAAGCGATTTATCTTCTGGGTTCAGGTTGGCGCGTGATGGAGATGATCGAGGAGCTCGAGCAGGATTGCGGCGTGCCGGTGATCCACCCGATCCCCGCGCGCGCATGGGAAATCCAGCGCCGGCTTTCGATCCGCCAGCGCATCAGCGGCTACGGGCAGTTGCTCGAACATATGCCCGTCGATTGATCGGCGAGGTGCGGACCATGATGCAGACAAACCTGCCGATAGCCGTCACCATCGGCGATCCCCATGGTATTGGCCCGGAGATCGCCGTAAAGGCGGCTGTCGCACTACTGGAGTCTGGCCCGCGCATCATTCTCGTCGGAGATCGATTCATCATCGAACATTACGCGCAACGCCATGCAGTGGGCGTCCCACTGCATGACGTGCGCGAAGGCGACGTGACGAAGCGCTGCATTAAATATCTACCCGTCGACGCCATCAGGCCCGATCAATTCGAGCCAGGCCGCATCGATGCTACGGCGGGCGCCGCCATGGTCGCCTATGCGGGCGCGGCGGTGGACTTTGCACGCGCCGGCAAGGCCCATGCGGTCGTCGGCTGCCCGCACAATGAAACAGCGGTGAATCGCGCAGGCATTCCCTTCACCGGCTACCCCGGCCTTATCGCCCGCCTGACTGGCGTGCCCGAGGAAAGCGTCTTCATGATGCTGGTGGGCGGAGGCCTGCGCATCCTGCACATCACCCTGCATGAGCGAACCGCCGACGCCATCGCGCGCATCACGCCGGAACTAGTCGAAGCTGGCGTTCATGCCTGCGCCAAGGCGCTGGCGACGCTTGGCGTGGAGAACCCGCGCATCGGCGTCTTCGGCATCAATCCCCATGCGGGCGAAGGCGGCCTCTTTGGCGATGATGACGACCGCATCAATGTGCCCGCAGTCGCCCGGTTGCGCGCAGAGGGACTTGATGTCATCGGCCCTGTCGGCGCCGATGTGATGCTGGGTTACAAGAGCTGCGACGCCTATATCGCCATGATCCACGATCAGGGACATATCCCCGTAAAACTTATGGCAGGCCGCCACGCATCGGCGCTGTCCATCGGCTCAGACGTGCTGTTTTCAAGCACTGGCCACGGCAGCGCCTTCGACATCGCGGGTCAAGGCATAGCAGACCCCGAAGGCGTTATTCGCACGGTGCGGTTGCTGGCGGGCCATAGCTGACGCGGGCGCGTTCAGCCATGCGCACGCATCAAAACTTCCATCCGGCCAATTCCCGAAAAGTCCGCCACCACTCGATCACCAACCTTCACCGGGGCGAAGCCGACGGGCGTGCCCACCATGATCACGTCGCCGGGCAGCAATGTATAAAACCGTGAGGCATGAGCGATGATCTCGCGCATGTTAAAGGCGAGGTCCCGCGTGTTCGAACGCTGAACGACCTCGCCATTCACTTCGAGCAAAGTGTCCAGGTTGTCTGGATCGCTTAGTTCGTCCTGCGTCACGATCCATGGGCCAAGCAGCGCATAGGTGTCGATGGACTTGCGCGAGCTAGGGCTTTCCTTGCCGCGCAGGGTCATGTCGAGACCGATGCAGTAGCCGAACACATGATTCATCGCGTCAGCCTGCGAAATATCCGTTCCCAGCTTGCCGATGATGATGGAAAGCTCCGCCTCGGGATCGCTGCGCCTGTCGGGAAAACGAAGCGCCACGCCATCTGACGGCCCGGCGATGGCGCTTGGCGCCTTGATGAACATCTGAATGGGATCGCCATCCTGCCGGGCGTTTGCGCCG
>CANGOK010000067.1 GCA_947455285.1 Beijerinckiaceae bacterium
AGCCGAACGCACCAACCCCACGAGCGAATAGGTCTGGGGGAAGTTGCCCCAAAGTTCGCCTGTGCCCACATGCAACCCCTCGGAGAGAAGTCCCTGGCTCGAGCGATGAGCGATGAGGCGTTCAAACATATCGCGTGCTTCATCGATCCTGCCCGTTGCAGCCAGCGCCTCAACCATCCAGAAGCTACAGATGGTGAAGGACGTTTCCGGAGCCCCGAAATCGTCCTTTCGACGGTAGCGATAGACATGATCCTCTTCACGCAACTCACGCTCCACCGCATCGACAGTGGAGCGAAATCGCGGATCGCCAGCATCAATGAAGCCAAGCTCACTCAGAAGCAGAAGGCTTCCATCAAGGTCATGGCCATCAAATGTAGCAACGAACGAGTTGCGCTTTTCGTTCCAGGCGCGCGCCATCACGCCTGCATGAATGCTGGCGGCGCGCTCACGCCAGAGCTGAGAGCGCTCGAAAAGTCCAAGTCGATGAGCGATACGCGCAAGCCGGTCGCAAGCAGCCCAGCACATGACGCTGGATTGCGTATGCACTTCCTCACGCGTACGAAATTCCCAAAGACCAGCATCAGGCTGATCCCAACGCCGCGCCGCTTCATCTCCCAATTGCTCAAGCTTGTGAAACAGGCTCGCATCAGCGATGCGCGCGAGCCTTTCGTCAAAGAAGCTCTGCGCTACCGCCAGGATCACGCTGCCATAGCCATCATTCTGGATCTGATCGTAGGCGCCATTGCCAATACGCACAGGCCCCATGCCGCGATAGCCTGCCAAGGCCTCCGCCGGGATTTCTTCTTCTGTCAGCACCGTTTCAAAGCCAAGGCCAAATATCGGCTGCAAAGGACCGGGCTTCGAAGCGGCGACGATATTGGTGATGTAGCTGATGTAGCGCTCCATCGTGCGCGTCACGCTCAATCGATTGAGCGTTTGAACGACAAAGAATGTGTCGCGCAGCCAGCAATAGCGATAGTCCCAGTTGCGGCCGCTATTGGCGTATTCGGGAATAGAGGTTGTGAGGGCTGCGATGATGCCGCCCGTCTCCTCATAACTTGAGAGCTTGAGAGTGATGGCGGCGCGGATCACCGCCTCTTGCCACTCGAATGGCAAGGCGAGGCGGCGAGTCCATTCCATCCAGTAATCCAGGGTCTGATCGAACCAGTCGACGCCCAACATATGAATGTCGCTATCGAGCGGCTCATCAGCGCCCAGCACCATAACGAGCGGACGCTCGACTACGAACGGCGTTTCGCTCTGGATGAGGCCTACAGGCGCATCGGTGGTAAGACGCAACACTTCGCCGCCGAGCATATAACGAATATGATTGGAGCCACGCGTCATCTGCGGTCCTTGGCGTCCATAGGAATGGCGTGGCTTGCAGCGAATACGAATGCGCGGAACGCCGCTTAGGGGTTCAATGAGGCGCACGATGGAGACAGGACGAAAGATTCTGCGGAAACGATAGAAGCGTGGAATGAAATCTACGATGCGAACCTCATTGCCGTTCCCATCAGCAAGCGTCGTCTCCAACACCGCCGAATTGCGAATGTAATGCTGGCGACTTCGCGCAAAGCCATCGAGTTCAATGTCGAACAGACCATCGGGCGGCAAATTTGGATCTCGCAACAAATTGCAAAACACCGGATCGCCATCAAAGCGGGGAATACAGCACCACTGAATGCGCGCGCGCTTGTCCACCAGCGCTGCGATGGCGCAATTGCCGATCACGGCGAGGTCAAGATCGGGAACCGGCGGACTCATGGCCGCGCCTCTCGTAGTCGCCGCCACAACGTAGCGCGCAGGCTGGCGCAATCAGGTAAGGTGTACTGCGCATGCGTGCGCACATGCGCATCGCCGATGCGTACTGAAACACCACCGATGCGATTGATAGCCGCAAAGCCCGTCTCATCTGTAAGGTCGTCGCCGAAGAAATCGGGTGTACGCCCTTCGAATGGCGGCGTGCGCATGAGTGTGGCGATGGCGGAGCCCTTGTCATAACGTGCTGGCTTCAATTCAACGACGAACTTCCCCTCCTGCACAGCAAGGTCATCGCCAGGACTGAAGCGCAACAGAAAGGCGAGCGCCTGAGCGCCAAGGTCGGGCCGCTTGCGATAATGCACCGCCAGCGTCGCGCCTTTATCCTCCAGCACGAGGCCGTCATGCGTTTCCACAAAGTCGCGCACAGCCGCGCGCGCGTGGTCCATGATATGCGGATCGGCGCGCCGCACATTTCCTGCAGCGTCGCGCATCTCGGCGCCATGCAGACCAACCGCCGTAAGCTTTAGAGGAGAAAAGATACGGTCGATCCCGTCGAGGGAACGGCCGCTGATCAGCGCAAGCGCGCCCTGGCAATGTGTGAGCAATCCCTCCAGCAAAGCGCGCAGCTCGGCGTCACAAACCACATCGTCCGGTTCGGGCTGGATCTCAAGAAGCGTGCCATCGACGTCAAAGAAAAGCGCCGCTCGACCAAGCGCGGGCAAGGCCCCTTCAAGCGGAACATGCGAGCGCGCATCTATGGTTGTGGCGAGGGAGGATTGAATCACGGCCGGGCGCAACCATCATTGACGTAGACCGTGACCAACGCCGCCACCGACTTCAGGTTCCGCTCAAGGCGTAAAAAAGGGCGCTGATTTCGCAGCGCCCCTGACCGTTCGGAATGTGTAGGGCCGATCAGCCGGGATCAGCGACAAAGCCCGCGAGCTTGATCGCGGCGACGGCGGCGGCCTCGTCGTTGTCAGAGGTGTCGCCGGAGACGCCGATGGCGCCCATGATCTT
This sequence comes from Beijerinckiaceae bacterium, assembly GCA_947455285.1. Lineage (GTDB taxonomy): Bacteria > Pseudomonadota > Alphaproteobacteria > Rhizobiales > Beijerinckiaceae > Terripilifer. The sequence goes on from CANGOK010000067.1 coordinate 2,782, forward strand.
CTTGTTTGCGTCGCGTATCATCACGCCGCCGGGGACAGGCACGATGTTGCCATCGGCGAGACCGTTCAGCGCACTCACGAAATGTGGGCGCTCCGCCGCCATGGAGTTCAGGCGACGCGAGGGCATGCCGAAGGCCACAGCGCCATAGGCTTTGCCATAGGCCACGCGCCAACGCATGAAAGTCGTTCCATCTTCCGTGGCGGCTGCGCGCAACGAGCCGTCGGCGTCCAGAACCACCACACCCATCGGGTTGAAATTGTGGGCGCGGCAATGAGCGAGCGTATCGGCGAGCAGTTTCTGCGCCACAGCATAAGTTAATCCGGACATGGGGCCTCCCCTTTGGTGAATGTGAGCGGAAATTCGCAAGCCCGGCGCCTCTCGTCAACCCGCAGCCGCGATGTTACTTCTTATAGATGCAGGATATCGACCTTCGCCAACAAATGATCGCGCAGGCGCGATCCCTCGCCCAATTGGGCCTTACGCAGGGAACCTCCGGGAATCTCAGCGCGCGGGTGGGCGACGCGATGCTCATCACACCAAGCGGCGTCGCCTACGAGGCGCTGACGCCAGCTTCGCTCGCCCTCCTGCCGCTCAATGGCGAAGGAGCCTTCACGGGGCCGCTCAAGCCCTCCAGCGAATGGCGCTTCCATCTCGACATTCTGCAGGCGCGGCCAGATGTCGGGGCGGTGGTCCATGCCCATTCCACCTACGCCACGGTTCTGTCGATTCTTCGCCGGCCGATCAGGGCGGTGCATTACATGATCGCGGCCTTCGGCGGGCCTGAAATCGTCTGTACGGATTACGCGCCCTTCGGCACGCAAGAATTATCAGACCTTGTTCTGGAGGGGCTAGGAATGCGCCACGGCGTTCTCCTGGGCAATCACGGCATGATCGCCACGGGTGCGGATCTCGCGCAAGCCATGCATCGCGCCGTGGAGCTGGAAACCCTGGCCCGGCAGAGCTATCTGGCCGACCTTGCGGGGACGCCTGTCATATTGCCGGATGACGAAGTCATGCGTTGCGTCGAGCTATTCAAATCTTACGGTCCCAACGCGCAGGATGGCGAGGCCTGAAAGGCCCCGCTCGCGATGGTCACCAGACGCCGGTGTTTTGCATCGAGGCCCACGGCTCCTGCGGCGGCAGGGCGTCGCCTTTTTGCAGAAGCTCGATGGAAATATTGTCGGGAGAGCGGATGAACGCCATGCGTCCTTCACGCGGCGGGCGGTTGATGGTCACACCCGCTTTCATCAAACGGTCGCAAAGCGCGTAGATATCGTCGACCTCATAGGCCAGATGGCCGAAATTGCGCCCGCCCGCATAGGTCTCAGGATCCCAGTTGTAGGTCAGTTCCACGAGCGGCGCGCGAAGCTCCTTACCGGAGGCGACGTCTTCTGGAGCCGCCAAAAAGATGAGCGTGAAACGACCCTGCTGGCTCTCGACCCGCCGCACTTCTTCAAGGCCAAGCTTATGACAATAGAAATCCAGTGCTTCATCGATATTGGCCACGCGGACCATTGTGTGCAGATAGCGCATCGTTCAGTCTCCCATCGTTCCCGTGAGCATATCGCGACTTTTTGAGTCGCGCCTGCGCCACTTTCAAGATAGTGCTCCCGCGCCCATCGGACCTCGCCTCGATCATGACTGACGACCACGACCTCAAGGAAAAAGCGGCCCTCGCCTCGATTTCGGCAAGCGCCCTGCTGACGCTTGGCAAGCTGGTGGCGGGCCTGCTCTCTGGCTCCCTGGCGCTGATGTCGGAGGCGGGCCACGGCCTGCTCGACACGGGCGCGACAATCCTCACCTATTTCGCCGTCCGCGTCTCCGGCAAGCCCGCGGACGAGGAGCATCACTACGGCCATGGCAAGGTGGAGGCTGTAGCAGCGCTGGCGGAGACGGGTCTGCTGATCGTGCTCGCCACCTTCGTGATGATCGAAGCCGTGCGGCGCTTGGTTGGCCATGCGGCGGAGCCTGTCGAAGCGACCTGGCCAGTCTTCGCCGTTCTTGTGGTTTCGATTGTGGTTGATCTGGTGCGCTGGCGGTCGCTCAGCGCCATTGCGAAACAAACCAAGAGCGATGCGCTGGCTGCGGACGCGCTGCACTTCTCAAGCGACCTCATCGGGTCGATTTTGGTTTTGCTCGGCCTCACCGCTTCACGCTTCGGGTTTCAACAGGGCGATACGCTGGCGGCTGTGGGCGTGGCGATCTTCATCGCCATCGCCGGCTATAGGCTGGGTCGGCGCACCATCGATACGCTGGTGGACGCCGCGCCCAAGGGCCTTGCCGACCTAATTAGGGTCGGCGCGGGCGCCGTCGCCGGAGTCGTCAGCGTGGACAGCGTGCGGCTGCGTCCGGCCGGCGCGCAGGTGCTGGGCGAGGTCGGCATCCTTGTTCCTCGCAACATGCCGTTGGAGCGGGTGTCGCATGTCAAACAGGATGTCGCCGCCGCCATCGCTACTGTCGCGCCAGAAGCGCATGTGACGATCACTGCGAACCCGGTCGCTCTCGATGATGAAAGCGCGCTGGAGCTGGTCCTGCTGATCGCGGCGAGACGGCGCCTAGCGATTCATCATGTCACTGTGCAAGAGATCAACGGCGCGAAAGCCGTCAGCCTCGACCTTGAACTCGACGGAAACATGACGCTCGGCCGCGCCCATGAGATCGCCTCCCAGCTTGAGGAAGCCATCGAAGCGGAGCTTGGCCCCGGCGTCGAAGTCGAGACCCATGTTGAGCCTCTGGAGGCTGCGGAACTACGCGGTCGCGACGCCCCCGACGCCCAAGTGGAAGCTATCAATGCCGTGCTGAAGCAGGCGGCCAGCGACGGCGGCGTGATCAGCGACGTCCATCACGTCCGGGTGCGGGAAACCCCGAGCGGATTGGTGGTCAATTACCATTGCCGGGCTGATCAGAGCCTTACCGTCGATCAGGTCCACGATGCGGTGGACCTGCTTGACCATCGGGCGCGCCATGCCGAGCCGTCGATCTCGCGCATCGTCGGCCATGCAGAGCCGGCGAACGTCTGAGACGCCCAATAATTGGTCAGCGCCCGTGAATTGCGATACGACTCCTGACGTCCATTGCGATTCACGAGATGCCTAATGTCCGCCCTTAAGTCGCGCCCGTTCCTGATCCTCATCGCCGGATTTCTTGTGCTGTTCATCGGCGGCGGCGCGCGGCTCGCAATTGGCCTGACGCTCAAGCCAATGGTGGAGGAGCTGGGTTGGGGGCGCAGTGAACTCGGCGTCACGGTCGCCGTGTTTCAGGTCGTCACGGCCATCGCCATGTTCTACGCGGGCAAAGTCGCCGACAGCATGAGCCTGCGCATGGTGCTGGGCGGAGGCGTGGCGCTTGGCGGCCTCACCATCGGGGCCATGTGCCTCGTCACGGAGCCCTGGCACGCCTTCGTGCTCTATGGAGTGGCTTTCGCCATCGGCAACGGCGTGGCGGCGACCACCCCGGTGGCTGTGATGGTGACCCGCGCCTATCCCCATAAGGCCGGCATGGCCAACGCCATCGCGCTTGGCGGCATGAGCGTCGGCCAACTCGTGGTCGTTGCGGTGCTGGCGGCGGTGATGGTCAGCATCGGCTGGCGGTCGGTCTATGTCTGGGTCGGCGCCGCCCATTTCGTCCTGATCCCTCTCATCATCGCCGCGGTGCCCGGTAAGGAGGCTGACGCGAAGGCTCGCAGCGCCGCCTCACAGCATGGCATGACCCTTGGGGAGGCGTCGCGCACGAAGCAGTTCTGGCTTCTGGTGGGAATATTCGCCATCTGCGGCTTCGACGATTTCTTCGTCACCACCCACGTGGTCGCCTTCGCGCAGGACCGCGGGCTCGACGCCTATATGGCGGGAAATCTGCTGGCGGTGATGGGTATCACGGGCCTTGTCGGCGTCATCCTCTCCGGCGGCTGGGGCGACAGGTCGGGCCCTATAGCGCCGACCATCGCGACCTTCGTGGCGCGCGTTGCGGTGTTTGGCCTTGTGACGGTCAACCAATCGCCGCTCTCGGTTATGGTCTTCGCGCTCGTTTTCGGCGTGACCTTTCTCGCCACGGCGCCGCTGACCGTGCTCTTCATCCGCGACAGTTTCGGCACCCGAAATCTCGGCGCCATCGGCGGCCTGATCGTCATGATCCATCATATGTGCGGGGGATTTGGGGCCTATCTCGGCGCGGCGCTTTTCGATGGGACAGGCGCCTATGACACGGTCTTCATCATCATGTGCGTCGCTTCGCTGGCGGCTGCATTTTTCACCTGGGCGCTTTCCATCGCGGGACCAGCCGACCCGTCGCTGGCGACGCGCAAATAATCAGCGCCGGTAACTTGACCATTTCCACCCATCTTGTTAGTGAATATTCACTCACGCAAAAAGTGAGAAAGACGCGAAGGGTCGGGAGACGGAGGTCATGTTCACCAGGTTAATGTCGGCAAGGCGTTTCGCGCCTCTGTTCTGGTGCCAGTTCTTCTCCGCATTCAACGACAACTTCGTGCGCCAGATGCTGGCCATGCTGATCCTGTTCAAACTTGGACAGGAGGCGGCAGGCTCGCTAATCACGCTGGCGGTGGGCGTTTTCATAGCACCGTCGCTGCTCTTGTCCGCGCTCGGCGGCGAGATCGCAGACTCCCACGACAAGGCGGATATCACGAGGCGATTGAAACTGGCGGAAATTGGCGTCCAGATCATCGCCGCCGCCGGCTTCTGGTTCAGCTCCCTGCCGCTCCTTTACACCGCCATGTTCGGGCTTGGCGTAATCGCGGCGCTCTTTGGACCGATCAAATACGGCATCCTGCCCGATCACCTCGAAACCCATGAGCTGCCGACCGGCAACGCCCTGATAGAAGGCGCGACCTTTCTGGCGATCCTTTGCGGGCTCATTGTCGGAGGATATGCGGCGGACAATGCGCGAGAACCCATCAACGTCGTCGCGCAATTGATGGTCGTCGCGGTGCTTTGCTGGGGGACAAGCCACTTCATCCCCGCAACAGGCGCGGCGGCGCCCAATCTTCGCCCATCAGCGAATGTCTTCGCCTCGACGGGGCGGCTGATGAAGGAGCTCGCCGCCGATCAACGCCTATGGACGAGCGCCATCGCGGTGAGCTGGTTCTGGATGACCGGCGCCATTGCGCTCTCGCTCGCCCCGGTCCTCATCAAGACCCGCATCGGCGGCGGCATCGATGTGGAGACGGCCATCAGCGCGCTTTTCGCCATTGGCGTCGGGATAGGCTCGATCCTCGCAGCCGTCGTCTCCCAAGGGCGCATACGCCTGCTGCCTGTCCCGCTCTCCGGCGTGGTTATGGCGGTGTTTCTGATTGATCTGGGAGTTGCGACCATTGGTCTGCCCAAGGCGGTGAGCGAGGTCGCACTGACGGCCTTCTTCACCAGCGCAGCGGGCCTTCGCATCGCCGTCGACGTCATCGGGCTCGCGGCCGCAGGCGGCATGTTCGTGGTGCCTATCTTCTCCGCCGTTCAGGCCTGGGCCGGGGAAGACCGCCGCGCGCGCGTCATCGCGGCCGTCAATATCCTGAACTCCATCTTTATCGTGGGGGGATCTCTCATTGTCGCGGCCCTTCAGGGCGCAGGCGCAAGCGAACCTGCGCTTCTTCTGGCGCTGGGGCTGCTCAATGTGGCCTTCGGACTCTGGCTGTTCCGCGCCCTGCCCGGAAACCTCGTCGGCGAGGCGCTGAACGCGATCTTCAAATTGGCCTTCCGCCTTGAAGTGCGCGGACTAGAAAATCTCGAAGCAGCCGGCGAGCGTTGCGTCATCGCGCTCAACCACGTGTCCTTTCTTGACGCGCCTGTCATCTTGTCAATCCTCGACAACAAGCCGGTTTTCGCCATCGACTGGCAGATCGCCAAGGCCTGGTGGGTGAAGCCCTTCCTAGGGATCGCGCGCTGCTTTCCCATGGACCCATCCAAGCCCCTGTCGACGCGCAGCCTCATCAAGGAAGTCCGGGACGGCCAGCATCTCGTAATTTTCCCGGAAGGACGCCTCACCGTCACGGGCTCGCTGATGAAGATTTATGACGGCGCCGCGATGATAGCTGACAAAAGCGACGCCATGGTCGTACCCGTGCGCCTCGAAGGCCTCGATCGGACGCCCTTCACTCGGCTCAGCCATCTCAAGCTGCGTCGCAAGTTCTTTCCCAAGGTGCGCGTGACCTTCCTGTCGCCGCGCAAACTCGTCCTCGACCAGAACCTCGTGGGGCGCAGGCGCCGACAAGCGGCAGGCGCAGCGCTCTATGACATCATGTCGGATCTGCTTTTCGAGACCACATCGACCCATGGAACCCTGACCAACGCCCTGCATGAAAGCATCGCCCTGCTCGGCGGCTCGCGGATCATGCTGGAAGACGTCGTGACCGGCGCCATGAAGGCGCGCACGGTCGAGATTGGCGCCGCCATTCTCGCGCGCAAGATCGCTCAGATTGGCAAGCCAGGCGAGGCCATCGGCGTTATGTTGCCCAACGCCAATGGGGCCGCCGTCACCTTCTTCGGCGTGTTGCAGGCGGGACGCGTCGCGGCCATGCTGAATTTCACTGCAGGCGCGGCCAATCTGCGCGCCGCCTGCACCGGCTCATGCGTGACGCAGATTCTTACGTCCCGGACCTTCATTGAAAAAGCGGACCTCGGCCCCGTCGTCGCGGAACTGTCGCAACAAGCGACCATCCATTACCTTGAAGATATTCGAAAGACGGTGACGAAGCTCGACAAGTTGCGGGGCGTTCTGGAGCGCGGGCGTCCCCTTGTGGCGCGCCTGCCGGACGATCCAGCAGTGGTGCTTTTCACATCGGGTTCCGAGGGCGCCCCGAAGGGCGTCGTCCTATCGCACCGGAACATTCTCGCCAATCTGGCGCAGGTGACGGCGCGCATCGATCTGTCACCGAACGACATCGTCTTCAATGTGCTGCCGGTGTTCCACAGCTTCGGGCTCACGGGTGGACTGCTCGCCGGCATGCTGACGGGCATGAAGGTCTTCCTCTATCCCTCGCCACTGCACTACCGCCAGATACCCGAACTGATCTACGGAACCAACGCCACCATTCTATTTGGTACGGACACCTTCCTGATGGGCTATGCGCGCATGGCCAATCCCTACGATTTCCGGTCACTGCGCTACATCGTGGCGGGCGCAGAACGCGTGAAGGATGAAACGCGTCGGCTATATATGGAACGCTTCGGGCAACGAATTCTCGAAGCCTATGGCGTGACGGAAACATCCCCGGGATTGGCGATCAACACACCCATGTTCAACAAGTTGGGAACCGTCGGCCGCATCTTGCCCGGCATGGCGCACAGGCTCGATCCTGTGCCCGGCATCAGCGATGGCGGACGTCTCTTTGTTCGTGGCCCCAATGTCATGCTGGGCTACTACCGCGTCGACAATCCCGGGGTACTCGAAGAGCCGCCAGCCGGCTGGCATGACACCGGCGACATCGTCTCCATGGACGCAGACCAGTTCATAACCATCAAGGGCCGCGCAAAGCGTTTCGCCAAGATCGCAGGCGAGATGGTGTCGCTCACCGCCGTCGAACAGATCTGCGGTGACTTGTGGCCGGAGCATCCCCCCGCCGTCATCGCCATGCCTGATCCCCGCAAGGGCGAACGCCTCATTATGGTCACCACGAACATTGGCGCCACAAGGGCTGAGGTTCAGGCGTGGATGAAGGAACGAGGCGCAACGGAACTGATGTTCCCTTCGGAGCTCATCATCATCGAGGGCCTGCCACTGCTTGGCTCAGGCAAGACGGATTATGTCGAGCTCGACCGCCTCGTGCGAAGCAAGCTCGGCCTGTTAGTGGCCTGACATGACAAGGACGACCCCGGCGATCAAGCCTCGCAATGGAGCCGACACAAGGGCCAGCATCGAAAAAGCGGCGCTCCGCCTCTTTGCAGAAAAGGGAGTCGAAGGCACGACGATCCGAGATATCGCTCTTGCGGTGGGCGTAGCCGATGCGGCGCTCTATCGCTACTTCGCATCGAAGGAAGAGATCGCGGCCGAACTATTCGCGACCCACTATGGCGCGCTGGCGCGAAGCATAGACGACATCGGCGCCAAGGCCCTGCCTTTAGCCGATACGATAGCGGCGCTGGTCGATCTGCTCTGCAGTCTATTCGATGATTCGCCACATGTGTTCCGCTTCGTCCTGCTCAACCAGCATGCCCATTTGCGTTATGTGCGCGACGAAGCAAATGCGATGGAATCCCTGCGGGCGATCATGCGTCGAGCCCATTTACATGGGGAATTAGCCAGCAACGATTACGACCTATCTGCCGCCATGGCTCTGGGCGCCGTCCTTCAACCCTGCGTATTCAAGCTTTACGGTCGCCTGCCAGGTCAGATGCGAGACCGCGCGGCCGAGTTGACGGACGCCGCGCTGCGAGTGTTGCAAATCAAACCCAAATTTTCATAAGCGGACCCGTCGCGCCCGCAACGGGATCTTGCGACGGATGCGGAACCGCGGCGATTCGCGCGCACACCTCGGCGCGCATCGCAGGCTCGCCCTTGCAGAAATCCCTGCGACACCCGCGAGGCGAGGCGCCGACAAGCAGCAGTCCTTCAGACGCGTTTTCACATCGATGACCCAAACCGGCAGGCAGAATCACGACGTCACCAACATTTAGATCAACCGATGCGCCATGGTCGCCGCCAAGCCGTAACTTGAGCTTGCCTCGCGCCACGCCCAGCGCCGCGTGGGCGCTAGAATGGAAACGGGTGTCGGAAAAAAGGCCGCCCCGCCAGCCCTCGGTCCAGCCATGACGCGCAAATTGCGCCTCGATGCGCTCGGGAAGATCGTCGCTCATGGCGAAGATATCGCGGTAAACAAGCGCAGGCAGCGGGCTGTTGAGAATGCAGCCATCTTCGTGAAAAAGGTATCTTTCGATTCGTTCGACCGCGGGCCTGACCGCGGTCATGCCAACGCTCGCCATGACCGCCTCCATCCGTCTCCCTCAGAACGAAGCAGCCCCGTTGCAGGTTCCGCCCCACTGGAAAATCACGCCCCCCTTGGCGCGGCGGCGCCAAAGGGTCATAACCTCCCTATCGAGGAGAGCCTGCCCATGCGCACCGACACTGCACAGCCCGTCCGCCTGAGCGATTACCGCGCGCCCGATTATCTGATCGATTCGGTCTATCTCGACATCAGGCTGCATTTGACCGCCACGCATGTGCGCGCGCGGCTCTCCATACGCCCTAACCCACTTGGACGCCCTGGCGCCCCGCTGAGCCTCAACGGCGATGGCCTGAACGCGACAATGGCGCTGCTCGACGGCGGCGCGCTGGATCTCGACGCGAGCGTCATTAGTCCAGATGGCCTCACCATCAAGGAGCCGCCGCACAGACCTTTCGAACTTACAGTCGATACGATCGTCGACCCGTCCGCCAATACGCAGCTCATGGGCCTCTATCGATCAGGCTCGGCCTATTGCACGCAATGCGAGGCTGAAGGGTTTCGCAGGATCACCTATTTCCTTGATCGTCCCGATGTGCTGAGCGTCTATACGACGCGCATCGAAGCTGAGAAGACTGAAGCCCCGGTGCTGCTTGGCAATGGCAATCTCGTTGAGAGCGGCGACATCCCGGGCACATCACGCCACTATGCGGTCTGGCATGATCCCCATCCAAAACCCTGTTATCTGTTCGCCCTTGTTGGTGGCGACCTTGGCTCAATCCACGACACATTCACAACCGTTTCGGGCCGCGTGGTCAGGCTTGGCATTTATGTCGAGCACGGAAAGGAATCCCGCGCCGACTACGCAATGGATGCGCTAAAACGCTGCATGCGTTGGGATGAGGAGGCCTTCGGCCGGGAATATGATCTCGACCAGTTCAACATCGTCGCCGTCTCCGACTTCAATATGGGCGCGATGGAGAACAAGGGACTGAACATCTTCAACGACAAATATGTGTTAGCCCTGCCAAGCACCGCGACGGACCTTGATTACGCTCATATCGAAGGCGTGATCGCTCATGAATATTTCCACAACTGGACGGGCAACAGAATCACATGCCGCGACTGGTTCCAGCTATGCCTGAAAGAAGGCCTAACGGTTTTCCGCGATCAGGAATTCTCATCCGATCAGCGTTCGCGCCCCGTCAAGCGCATCGCCGACATCCGCACCCTGCGAGCGGCGCAGTTCCTGGAAGACTCCGGCCCACTGGCCCATAACGTGCGGCCCGAGACCTATCTCGAGATCAATAACTTCTACACGCCCACCATTTATGAAAAAGGCGCGGAAGTCATTCGGATGCTGAAG
>CANGOK010000068.1 GCA_947455285.1 Beijerinckiaceae bacterium
GATGAAACCAGCCGCACCCGCCTCTCGCGCTTTCGCCCTTGTGGGCATGTCCCTGCTCTTGTCGCTTCCCGTTGCGGCGATTGCGCGGACACGCGTCGTCGAGCCTGTCACAGGCTGGCGCGAGCGGGCGCCGGCAAGCTGGCCGGACAGGGCTAAAGGCCCGGTCATCTTGGCGGTGTCTCTTGCAGATCAACGCCTCACCATCTGGGACAACGGGCAGATGGTCGCCCGCTCGCCGGTCTCGACAGGCGTGGCGGGGCATGAAACCCCGCGCGGCGCCTTCACCCTGCTGCAGAAGCAGCGGATGCATCGCTCCAATATCTACAGCAATGCGCCCATGCCCTTCATGCAGCGCATCACATGGTCGGGCGTCGCTCTGCATCAGGGCCATGTGACGGGGCGGCCGGCATCCCATGGCTGCATTCGCCTGCCCGCGGATGTAGCGAAGAAACTGTTTGGCTACACGCGCATCGGCGCGAGGGTGATCGTCACGGACCAGCCGGTGACGCCTGTTGATTTCGCCCATCCAAAATTGTTCAGCGCGCCCGCGCCTCTTTCCGCAGAGCAAGCATCTGTGCGCCTCGCCTCGCTCCATCCGGGCGAGGAAGCGATCCCGTCGAAATCGGAACTGATCGCCTTGCCAGTCGCCGAGCCCGAGCCCGCGCCACAGACCGAGGCGCCCAAGCGCCAGCCCACGGGCCATGTCTCGATCTTCATCAGCGGCAAGGAGCGCAAGCTCTTCGTCCGGCAGGGGTTTGAGCCTGTCTATGAAAGCCCGGTTGAAATCAAAGCTGGCGCTGCGCTCGGCGCGCATATCTTCACCGCCATGGAGGTCGACCAGAAAAGCGGCGCCGTGCGTTGGTCTCGCGTGAGCCTGCCGGTGAAAGGCGCCAGCGTCAGCGGTCCCGCCGAGGCGCTGGAGCAGATCGACATTCCAGAAGAGGTGCGGCTTGAAGTTGGACGGCGCCTCAGCGCAGGCGCCTCCCTCATCATCTCCGATCAAGGCCTCGGCCGTGAAACCGGAAAGACCGCGACGGACTTCATCCTGTTGACGCCCTGAGGGCGGCCTTCGCCTGAACAGATTCTTTGCGGGGGCGCAGAACCAATCGGCTTTCGACGATGGAGTTTGTCATGCATCCGAAGCTTTCGCGCCTGCGCGCCCTTGTCGCCGTCGCCCTGCTGGGGCTCAGCGTTGCGGGTTGCGGATACAACACCATCCCGACCCTTGAAGAGACCGCCAAGGCTCGTTGGGCCGATGTGCAGAACAATTACCAGCGCCGCGCCGATCTCATTCCCAACCTTGTCGCGACGGTGCAGGGCTACGCCAAGCAGGAGCGCGAGGTCCTCACCGCAGTCGTCGAGGCGCGGGCCAAGGCGACGCAGGTGCATGTCGATGCGTCGCAACTCACGGACCCCGAAAAGCTGAAGCAGTTTCAGGAAGCGCAGAACCAGCTTTCAGGCGCGCTGGGACGATTGCTCGCGGTGAGCGAAAACTATCCTGATCTCAAGTCGAACCAGAACTTTCTCGCCCTGCAATCGCAGCTCGAAGGAACAGAGAACCGCATCACCGTGGCGCGTCGTGATTATATCGACGCAGTGCGCGCCTATAATACGGAGCTGCGCACCTTCCCCGGCGTGATCTGGGCCTCGACCGCTTTTCGCGCAAACAAGCCCATGGCGGAGTTCACGGCTGCTGAAGGTTCGCAGACTGCGCCACAGGTGAAGTTCTGAGCGAGGCCATTGGATGAGGCGCGTCGGCGCAGGCCTCATCGGCCTATTCGTCTTTTTGACGCTCGCTCTGGCGGCGACGACTTTTCCTGCGCTGACGGGCCGCGTCGTCGATGAGGCCAATGTCATCCCGCCCGCCATTCGCGAGAGGCTTGAGACGAAGCTTGGGGATCTCGAAACGAAGTCGGGCATCCAGCTCGTCGTGGCGACGGTTAACTCGCTTGATGGTCAGGCCATCGAGCCCTACGCCAATGAACTCTTTCGTGCATGGAAGCTTGGCGAGAAGACAAAAAACAACGGCGTGCTGCTGCTGATCGCCCCAAAGGAGCGTAAGCTGCGCGTCGAGGTGGGCTATGGGCTTGAGGCCACGCTGACGGACGCCCTGTCGAAGGTCGTCATCGCCAACGCCATCGCGCCCCGCTTCAAGGCCGGAGACTTCGGCGGCGGGGTGGAGCGCGGCGTTGACGACATCATCACCATCCTGACGACTGATGCGGCGGAGTGGCAGCCCCGTCCGCAGCTTCGCGAGGAGCGCAGCCTGATCGATCAGCTGCTGCCATTTCTGATCTTCGGCTTGGTGCTTTTCATCCTCTGGCGAAACATGCGTGCGCCGCCGCGCATGGGGCCTTGGGGGAGAGGTCCTGGCGGCCCTTCGACCCGAGGCGGGCCAGTGATCTTCCTGCCCACGGGCGGCGGCGGTTGGGGCCGCGATGACGGCTTTGGCGGCGGTGGTTTTTCTGGCGGGGGCGGCTCATCGGGCGGCGGCGGCGCCTCGGGAGACTGGTGATGACGATCACAGCGCAAGATCATGCCCGCATCAGCGCAGCCATCGGGGCGGCGGAGGCGCAGACGTCGGGCGAGATCGTCTGCGTGCTCGCTCGCGCCTCCTCCGAATATGCGGCGGCGCCCTTGCTCTTCGCTTCGCTCACGGCGCTGCTCGCGCCATGGCCCTTGCTGCACTTCACCGAATGGTCGGTGCGCTCCCTCTTCGCCGCGCAGATCGTGATCTATGTCGTGGCGCTTGTCGTGCTTTCATCGCGTCGTCTGCGCATCGCGCTTACGCCGCGCTCTACCCGCCGCGCTTTCGCCCATCGTATGGCGAGCGAGCAATTCATGGCTCGGCGCATCGGCCGCACGAGCGGCCGCATGGGCGTGCTGATTTTCGTATCGCTGGCCGAACGCTATGCGCGGATCATCGCCGACGAAGGCGTCTCCTCCAAGGTTGATCCGCACGAGTGGCAGGCCGCGATTGACGCGCTGACGAGAGAAATGCGTGAGGGTCGCGTGGCCGATGGATTCGTGGCGGCCATCGAAGCCTGCGCCAAGGTGCTGGCCCACCATGCGCCGCCCGAAGAACGCCCGCGCAGGGAATTGCCGGACAGGCTCTATCTGATGTGATCGAACTTACTGGCCCGAGCGCAGCAAATTCAGCAGCTTCGTTCCGGGCCGTCCATCGCGTGTCAGACCAGCTCTGGTCTGCACGTCGGCGATGGCCTGACGGGTCTTTTCACCGATGGCGCCGTCGGCCGGGCCGATGTCATAGCCGCGCCTCGCGAGCAGTGATTGCAATTCCCGCCGCTCCGCACGCGACAGGCCGGGATCATCGGTCGGCCAAGGCGTCACGAAAGGGCCGCCGCCGCGTAGCCGGTCAGACAGATGAGCGATCGCCAGCGCATAGGAGGTCGAAGCGTTGTAGCTGAAAATCGCATCGAAATTGTTGGTGACGAGAAACGCCGGGCCGCCGCCCTCAGCTGGCTGGATCAGGCCTGCGGAGCCAGAGCCCAGCGGCTTGCCATCGACGCGGCGCACGTCCTTGCTCGCCCAGAAGGACATGGGCTGCTTGGCCCTGCGTCCGGTGGGGCCGGAATAGCCTTGGGGCACCGTGACCTCGAAGCCCCAGCCCATGCCCGGTTGCCAGCCAGAACCACGCAGGTAATTGGCGGTCGAGCCAAGCGCGTCGGGAACTGAGCCGACGACATCGCGCCGCCCATCGCCATCGTGATCCACTGCGAAACGCAGGAAGGTCGAGGGCATGAACTGGGTGTGGCCAAAGGCGCCCGCCCACGAGCCGACGAGCGCAGAGGCGTGAACGTCGCCGCTTTGGATAATCTTCATCGTGGCGAAGAGTTCGGTGCGGAAATAGGCTTGCCGGCGCCCCTCGCAGGAGAGCGTCGCCAGCGACTGGACGAGCGGGCGCTTGCCGATGGAGCGGCCATAATCGGACTCGACGCCCCAGACCGCGACGATGGTGGCGCGATCGACGCCATAGAGCATTTCGGCGGCCGCGAGCGGGGCGGCGTAATCGCGCAGGCGCGCGCGCCCATCCTTGATGCGGTCCTCATCGACGAGGCCGGCGAGATAGTCCCAGACCGGCGTCGTGAATTCGGGCTGATTGTCGAGGAAGGAGCCAGCGTCATTGGGGGTCAGCCCACGCGTGACGCTTTCGAAGGTGGATGTTGAGACGCCTGCGGCGATCGCCTCAGGTCGGATCGAGGCGATGCAGGCGTCGAAATCGGCGCCGAGCGCTGATGCGGACTGGGCGCCGAGCAGGGCGAGGGCAGGAACAATGAGACGAAAAAAATCGCGCATGAGGCTCAGTCTATAGAACCTCATGCGCGACTGAAAGCGTCAGCAGAGCGGTGAAATCACGCCCAGGGGCGGGAGTTCGCCAGGCCCTGCTCGTAGGACGAGATGCCCTTGTCCTTCTGCATGGTGAGGCCGATGTCATCGAGGCCGTTGATCATGCAGTGCTTGCGGAAGGCGTCGATGTCGAACTTGACCACGCCGCCATCGGGGCCATGGATTTCCTGGGCCTCGAGGTCGATGGTCATGGTGGCGTTGGCGCCGCGCTCGGCGTCTTCCATCAACTTGTCGAGATCTTCGCGCGAGACGCGGATCGGCAGAACGCCGTTCTGGAAGCAGTTGTTGAAGAAGATGTCCGCGAAGCTGGTCGAGATCACGCAGCGCACGCCGAAGTCCATCAGCGCCCAGGGGGCGTGTTCGCGCGAGGAGCCGCAGCCGAAGTTATCTTCCGCCACGATGATCTTGGCGTTGCGATATGCGGGCTGGTTGAGCACGAAATCCGGGTTTTCCGAGCCATCTTCCTTGAAGCGCAGCTCAGAGAACAGGCCCGAGCCGAGGCCCGTGCGCTTGATCGTCTTGAGGTACTGCTTGGGGATGATCATGTCGGTGTCGATGTTGCGGATCTTCATGGGAGCCGCAACGCCCGTGAGCTTCGTGAATTTTTCCATCGGAGTCCTGCCTCTTGCGCTGGCGCTTTCCTGCGTTGACGCCTTCTAGCAAGAGCTGGCGCAGGATGAAAGGCCACAGGGCGCACACATATCATTAACCATGCGCCCTTAGCCTGCGGAAATGGCCAGTCCTGACAGCGCGCCCCTTCGTATCGCTGCCCTGATCGAACGGATCGGGCGCTTCGCCCGCGCGCGCGAGGCCGCGACCCTGCAGCCCGCCCAATGGGAGGCGCTGCGCTTCATCGCCCGGGCCAATACGTTCTCCCGCCAGCCGAGTGCCGTCGCCGCCTGGCTCGCCACCACCAAGGGCACGGCCTCGCAGACCCTCATGGCGCTGGAGCGCAAGGGGCTGATTCGCAAGGCGCGCCATCCCTCGGATGGTCGCGTCACCCGGCTTGAGGCGACCCCGGCGGGTCTGTCGCTGCTCGAAGATGACCCCATGCAGGGCCTCGTCGACGCCATCGCCCGCCTGCCGCCCCTCTACACGGCCGCCCTGTCCCAGAGCCTCGCCCATATCGCGGGCGACCTTGCGCCCGAGGGCGCGCGACCGGTCTTTGCGGGCTGCGCAGGCTGCCGCCATCTTGAGGCGCAGCGCGATGTGAAGCGCTGCCGCAATTTCGGGACGGATCTGCCCGGCGAGGAAATGACTCTCGCCTGCGCTTCCCACAGTCCGCTGGACTGATCAGTCCGCCTTGCCCTCGATCTCCTCCATGTCTTCGTCCGAGAGGCCGAAGTGATGGCCGATTTCGTGGACGAGGACGTGGGTGATGACCTCGCCCAGCGTCTCCTCATGTTCTGCCCAGTAATCGAGGATCGGGCGGCGGTAGAGCCATACCATGTTGGGGAACTCCCCCGTCTCCTGCACGGCGCCGCGATGGGCGAGGCCCCGGCCCCGAAACAGCCCCAGAAGATCGAAGGGCGTCTCCGCCTCCATTTCGTCGAGCGTCTCTTCGTCCGGGAAATCCTCAACCCGGATCACCACGCCCTCGCACAGGGCGCGGAATTCGCCGGGAAGGGCGGCGAAGGCTTCGTCCGCGATGGCCTCCATGTCGGCGAGGGAGGGAGCCATAATTTTGGATAGGTTTGAAGACATGGGCGGCGCTTTCAAAACAGCCAATGGGTGAAAAGATTGACCAGCAGAGCCGCCGCTGCAAGCCAGCCGAGCGCGCGGCCGACGCGCCCGCCCCAGACCTGCGCCGGGTCGCTGTCTTCAGGCGGGGTTGGTTGATCGCTCATGGCTCATTCTAACCCATCCCCGCAAAGCGGGAACTGTCCTGTCTGCGCCCCGTTGATTGGGGCAGCCATCTTCTGACGATGGGGCGCAATCGATGGAGTCGCCAATGAAGAAAACGCTCATCGCGGGAGCGCTCGCCGCCCCGCTCCTTTACCTTGGCCTGACCGCAGGGGCCTCGGCCGCCATGGGCGCGCCGGCCTATCCGCAGGGCCTCAGCGACCCGCCGCCAAGCCCCGTCGAGGTGGTGCGCCACCCCAATCGGGGACACCATTTCGGTTGGACAAGGGGCCACCACCGCGGCTGGAGCCATGCGCGGCCTCCGCATCCGCGTTAAGCGCAAATAAAAAGGCCAGCGGTAAGCTGGCCTTTTATTTTCAATGACTTACCGCATTTATGCTGCAGCTGTCAGGGTGCAGCAAAGCTGCAGCAATTTTGCTCACTTGAAGGTGCGGATGTCCACGAACTTGCCCGCGATCGCCGCAGCCGCCGCCATGGCGGGGGAGACGAGATGGGTGCGTCCACGGAAGCCCTGACGGCCCTCGAAGTTGCGGTTGGAGGTGGAGGCGCAGCGCTCGCCCGGCTCCAGCTTGTCGGGGTTCATGGCGAGGCACATGGAGCAGCCCGGCTCGCGCCATTCGAAGCCCGCCTCGATGAAGATCTTGTCGAGACCTTCGGCCTCGGCCTGCGCCTTCACGAGGCCTGAACCCGGCACCACCAGAGCGTTGACGCCGGGATGAACCTTGCGGCCCTTGGCGACGTCAGCCGCCGCGCGAAGGTCTTCGATGCGGCCATTGGTGCAGGAGCCTATGAAGGCGCGCTGGATCTCGATTTCCGCAATCTTCTCGCCGCCCTTCAGGCCCATGTAGTCGAGCGCGCGCTTGATCGAGGCGCGCTTCTGCTCGGTGTCGCCATCCTCAACCTTCGGCACAGCGCCGTCGATGGTGATGACGTTCTCGGGGCTGGTGCCCCAGGTCACGAGCGGGGGCAGGGCCGCCGCGTCGAGGACCACTTCGTGGTCGAAATGCGCGCCGGGATCGGACTTCAGGGTGCGCCAGTAGGCGACCGCCTGCTCCCAGTGAGCGCCCTTGGGGGCCTTGGGGCGACCCTTGAGGTATTCGAAGGTCTTCTCGTCGGGTGCGATGATGCCGGCGCGTGCGCCCGCCTCGATCGACATGTTGCAGACCGTCATGCGGCCTTCCATCGAGAGCTCTTCGATGGCCTCGCCGGCGTATTCGATCACGCAGCCGGTGCCGCCGCCCGTGCCGATCTTGCCGATGATGGCGAGCACGATGTCCTTTGCGGTCACGCCGTGCGGGATCTTCCCGTTGACGGTGACGCGCATGTTCGTGGACTTCTTCTGGATCAGCGTCTGGGTGGCGAGCACATGCTCGACCTCGGAGGTGCCGATGCCATGGGCCAGAGCGCCGAAGGCGCCGTGGGTGGCGGTGTGGCTGTCGCCGCAGACGATGGTCGTGCCGGGCAGGGTGAAGCCCTGCTCAGGTCCGATGATGTGGACCACGCCCTGACGGATGTCGTGTTCGTTGTAATATTCGAGGCCGAAATATTTGGCGTTGTCAGCCAGATATTCGATCTGCGCCTTGCTCTCGGGGTCCGTGATGGGCTGGGAGCGGTCGGTGGTCGGCACGTTGTGGTCGACGACCAGCAGGGTGCGCTCGGGCGAGCGGACCTTGCGGCCCGACAGGCGCAGGCCTTCGAAGGCCTGCGGGCTCGTCACCTCATGGACGAGGTGGCGGTCAATATAGAGAAGCGTCGTGCCATCAGGCTGAGCTTCGACGACGTGGTCGTCCCAGATCTTGTCGTAGAGGGTGCGTGGCGCCATCGGTCCTGGTCCCGTCGCCGCTTGATGCGGCCTTAGTTGAAATCCACGTCTCGCATACCGCAATTGGGCTAAGGATGAAAGTGGTGCTTGCCTTTGCTGCTTTTCCACGGACAATCCGGAGCCATAACAAAGGGAATCGCCCATGTCAGAGCGTCCGCCGGTAGCCCCCTATCTCACCGTGACCCCCGCCGCCGCCGGCATAGCCTTCTATACGGCCGCCTTCGGCGCCCGGCAAAAGGCCCTGATGCCCGCCCTCGACGGGGTGCGGATCATCCATTCCGAGCTCGACATCAACGGCGGCTCGGTCATGGTCGCCGACGCCTTTCCGGAATTCTCGGGCGGCGCCACCCGCCCCCCGATCCCCGGCGAGCCCGCGACCGCCTCCGTAAGCCTTGAATTCGCCACTGGCGCTGAGGTGGACGAAGTCTTCAACCGCGCCACCCAGCTTGGCGCCAAGGGCGAGACCCAGCCGACGAACTCCTTCTGGGGCACCCGTTTCGCTGTCTTGCGCGACCCCTTCGGTCATCGCTGGATGCTGAACGGACCGCTGGGGACCTGATCCGCCTTAGCGCGTCGAATCGACGATCCACTGGAGGTAGGCGGGCAGGCCAGCCGCCACATCGAGCCTTATGATCTCCGGCGTCTCGTAATCATGCTGCGCGACAATGGCCGCCTTGAGCGCTGGATAATCGGCGGTTTTCGCTTTGAAAAGCAGCAGAGTCTCGGCCGCGTGGACGGTCGCGCCTTCCCATACGTAATGGCTCTTCATGGGCAGGGCCTGAACGCAGGCCGCGAGCCCCTCGCCGAGCGCCTTGTCGATCAGCCGCTGCACGGTTTCGTCAGACGCGGCTGTGGTCATGACCACGCAAAAATCGCTCATAAATTGCTCCGCTCGTGCTATGGTCCGCAGGCTTTTATCATAATCGCCTGCGTCCCGTTTCATGCGTCTTTTTCTGACCAGCCTGTTTTGCATCGGCGCCTTTGCAGCGCGCGCCGCCCCTTGCGGGGAGGCCTCCAGCAAAGGATTGCGCGTCGAGGCCGTCGATCAGCGGCTTGAGATCAACCTTGAAGACGGGCGTCGGCTGCGGCTGGCGGGGGTTGAGGCGCCACGGGCGAGCGCAGCCGATCCGGCGCGTCCCGCCCGCACCCGCGACCAATTGCAGGGCTGGCTGACGCAGCCCGGCCTCACGGTCGATCTCGAACTCCTCGCCGCCTCGCCCGACCGCTGGAGCCGCCTGCCCGCCCGCCTCTTCGCCCCCGGCGGCGACAGGAGCCTGCAATCGGTGGGGGAGGCCGTGGTCGAGGCGGGGCTCGCCCGCGTGGAGATCGACCCGCTGGCGCGGCCATGCCTGCGCCCGCTGCTCGCCCTTGAGGCGAAGGCGCGACGGGAGCGGCTGGGCCTCTGGGCTGATCCTGCCTTCGCGGTGATGAGCGCGGCTGATCGCGATGCGCTGACTTTGCGGGCCGGGGAGATCCTGCTGGTGGAGGGGCGCGTCAATGCAGTGGGCTCTGCCTCAGGGCGCATATATCTGAATTTCGGGCCCATCCGCACCGTCGATTTTGCGGCGACCGTGGCGCGCAACAATGTGGCGGCCTTCGGCAAAAACGGGGTCTCGTTTGAGTCGCTTTCCGGCAAAGCCGTGCGGGTGCGCGGCCTGATGGAGACCCAGTTCGGGCCGCAAATCGAACTCAGCGATCCCGAAGCGCTCGAAATCCCGATGCGTCGGGGCGATTAAGACGGATTCGCCTTATTCTTGTCCGATGACGTAATGATAGAAGGCTTAAATCTGGAAGGACTATGGGCTCGAGGGTGAACATCAGGCGTGCAGCCGTCCCCGCCCGGCGCTTTGCGCCGCAGGCGGCGTTCGCGCGCGCCTTTCTGGCGCCTCTGTTCGCCCTCAGCCTTGCGGGATGCGCGACCCTCGACCCCTACGGCCAGACCCCGGGCGTCGGCCCCGCCTTGCCGCCCGAAGCGCCCCGCACCACCGGCGTCGAAACGCCCGATAGCACTCAGCACAAGCGCCTCGTCGACATGTTCGGCGGCGAATACAAGTCTTACACGACCGAACGCTACCTCAACGCCATCCTGGCGAGGCTCGCAGCGGCCAGCGAGAAACCCGGCGAGTCCTACCGCGTCACGATTCTCAACTCGCAGGTGGTCAACGCCTTCGCCCTGCCCAATGGCAACGTCTATGTGACCCGCGGCATGCTGGCGCTGGCGAATGATTCCTCCGAACTTGCGGCGGTCATGGCCCATGAAATCGGCCATATCACCGCAGGCCATGCGGGCCAGCGCGCCGAGGCCGAAAAGGACCAGCAGCTCATCCGCAAGGTGACCGATGTGCTGCAAAAGGACAGGGGCGGAGCTGTGCAGGCGCGCGGCGTCGCCTCGCTCGCGAATTTCTCGCGGCAGCAGGAATTCGACGCCGATCAGATCGGCATCCGCACCATCGCCAAGGCTGGTTACGATCCTTTCGGCGCCGCCCGGTTCCTGACGTCACTCAGCCGCTCAGCGAGCCTGCGCGCTTCTCTTTTCAACCAGAGGGCTGCGGGGCAGGACATCGCCTCATCCCATCCCTCGACCCCCGAGCGCATCGCCCGGGCCACCGCCGCCGCCCGCGCCGTTGGGGGAACGGCGACGGGGGAGACGCAGCGCAGCGATTATCTCGCCGCCATCGATGGCATCGATTTTGGCGACAATCCTGCCGAAGGCCTGGTGCGCGGTCGGCGCTTCACCCATCCGCGCCTTGGCTTCGGATTCCTCGCGCCCGATGGCTTCGTGCTGGAAAACACGCCCCAGGCGGTGCTCGGCATAGCGGGGGGCGGCGCGGAGGCGCTGCGTCTCGACAGCGTGTCTCTCTCCACCGACACGAGCCTTGAATCCTATCTGGCGATGGACTGGATCTCGGGCCTGCAACCGGCCTCGGTGAGGAGCCTCACCGTCAACGGATTGCCCGCCGCCACGGGCCTCGCCAAAAGCGGCGAATGGCAGTTTCGCGTGGGCGTGGTCCGCCTTGGCGGCGATGTCTATCGGCTGATCTTCGCCACCACCTCGCTGAATGAACGCACCGACCAGCGGTTCAAGGATTCGCTAGAAAGCTTCCGCAAGATCACCAGTGATGAGTCGGGCAAGCTGCAGCCCTTGCATCTGCGCATGGTGATTGCCGGGTCGAGCGACACGGCGGAGACGCTGGCCGGACGCATGGCGCTCGCCGATCGTCCGCTCGAATGGTTCCTGCTGCTCAATGGCCTTGACCGGCCTGGCGTCCTGAAGGCGGGCGAAAGCTTCAAGATCGTGGCGGATTAACACGCCCCGCTCGCCCATGCGGGGCTTTACCCTGCGTCGCTGCGCGCCATATCCCGATCCGACATGCCTCAAATCATCCCGTCTCGCGGGGGCTCGCCTGCGCGGATCCGTCGTCCGCAAAGCGGCGCCGGAACCGATTCGCATACTTGATCGTTGGAAGGACATGCGCCCGATGCGGGCGGTGGACTGTCCGATGCGCCTCGCCCCGCCTTGAGGGCGCCCCAGCATCTCCCCGCCGCGTCATCGCGCCATGGGTAGAGGACTGCTGGATCGTCCGGCACGGAGCGGGAGACGGAAATGGCGCAAATGGCTGGTGTGCGGCGGCAGTTCGTCAAGGCTGCCATGGCGGCGCCTTTCCTTGAACGCGAAGAGGAACGCGCGCTTGCGGTTCAATGGCGCGATAACCACGATGAGCGCGCGCTGCATCGTCTGGCCCATGCGCATATGCGGCTGGTGATCGCGCTGGCCGCGCGGTTCCGTCACTATGGCCTGCCCGTCGCCGATCTCGTTCAGGAAGGACATGTGGGTCTGCTGGAGGCTGCGGCCCGTTTCGAGCCTGAGCGCGAAGTACGCTTCTCCACCTATGCGACCTGGTGGATCCGCGCCTCCATGCAGGACTATATCCTGCGCAACTGGTCGATTGTGCGCGGCGGCACGAGTTCGGCCCAGAAGGCCCTGTTCTTCAATCTGCGGCGCCTTCGCGCAAGGCTCACCCGCGACGGCAACTCGGTCGCCGACGGCACGCTCTACGCCTCGATCGCGCAGGCCATTGGCGTCTCGCCCGCCGATGTGGCGCTGATGGACACGCGTCTTTCGGGACCTGACGTTTCCCTCAACGCGCCGCTGGCCGCCACTGATAATTCCGGCCCAAGCGAGCGGGTGGAGTTTTTAGTCGATGGCGGGCCGCTGCCTGACGAACTCGTCGGCGAAACCATCGACTCGGTGCGCCGCAGCGATTGGCTGCGCGAGGCGCTGACGGTCCTCTCGGAGCGCGAATTGCGCATTCTGCGTGAACGTCGCCTCGCGGAAGAAACCGCCACCCTCGAATCCCTTGGAGTGACGCTGGGCATTTCAAAAGAGCGCGTACGCCAGATCGAAAATCGCGCCCTGGAAAAGCTGCGTAGAGTCCTATCCGAGCGCCATCCGCAGGAGGCTCTGGGCGCAGTCGCCTGAGGGCTTTTCCGTTTCATGGCGCAAGGTGCTAATCCTGCGCCATGACCGGCCTCTTTCCAGATTCCGACCAGCAGGAGACGGTCGCCGACGTATTGACGCCGGTGGCCGTGGACATCGCCTATTCCTACCGGGCGCCGCGCGGCATGGCGGTGGCGCCGGGCGATTTCGTGCTGGTGCCGCTCGGCTCACGCGAAGTGACGGGCGTCGTCTGGGAGGTCCGCAAGGCGCCGGGCGGCAATCTTAAGAGCATCAAGGCCAAGCGCGATCTGCCGCCGCTGGGCGATCCGCTGCGCCAATTCGTCGATTGGGTCGCGCGCTGGACCTTGTCGCCGCGCGGCATGGTGCTGCGCATGGGCGTGCGCGCGCCCGACGCCGCTGGTCCCGAGCCGATCCGCATCGGTGTGCGCCTGAC
>CANGOK010000069.1 GCA_947455285.1 Beijerinckiaceae bacterium
AGCGCGCGGCGAAGGGCGATCCTGACGGCCAGACCATCATGCCCATGGGCGGGCGCGCCATTGAGCCGAGCGCCGGATCGCGCGTCACCGAATCCGCCGTGCGCGGATTCTGGAAGGGCTGGCGCGAATGTATGAAGATCTGACATGGGATCTAACTTGGGCTCGGACAAGATGAACGACATGCTCACCGCCCGGCTCACGGTCGAGGCCTTTCTCGCTGACTATATGCACGCCATCGATGCGGATCGGCTGGAGGATTGGCACAGCTTCTTCACCGAAGACGGCGCCTATCGTGTCACCACGCGCGAGAACGAGGAGCTCGGCCTGCCCCTCAACATCATGTCCTGCAAAGGGCATGGCATGTTCAAAGACCGCATCACGGCCTTGCGCACCGCAAACATCTTCGAACCCCATGTCTATTGCCATATTCCCGGCGCGCTTCGCGTCATCAGCGTCAATGGCGATGTGATCGACAGCGAAAGCACATTCACCATCATCCGCACCACTAACCACGGCGACATGCGCGTCTTTGTTTGCGGGCGCACGCGTGACCGCATTCGCATGACCGCAGGTGGACCAAAGCTTGCCGCGCGCACCGTCATCCTTGACTCGCGGCAGATCGACACCCTGCTCGTCATTCCCATCTAGGCGCCAAACCGGAGGCGAGAATGCAAAAGTTGCCGCTCACCATGGCCTGTGGCCCCTATGACCGGATGGAAGCTCTGGCGCAAGGCGTCATCCAGCCTGAAGGGATCGACCTTCGCTATCTCGGCATTCAATCGCCGCCCGAAATCTTCGCGCGGATGATCAAGACGAACTCTTTCGACGTCGCCGAAATGTCGCTGGCCCATTACTGCATCATGCGCATTCGCGGCGACTTCCCGTTCGTCGCGATCCCGGTCTTTCCCTCGCGCGTCTTCCGCCACGGCTATATTTTCGTCAGCAAGTCCTCGGGCATTAGGGAGCCGAAGGATCTTGAGGGTAAGCGCGTCGGCGTGCAGGAATATCGTCAGACTGCGGGCGTTTGGGTGCGTGGCATCCTGCAGCATGACTATGGAGTGAACCTCGACACGATCCATTGGGTGGAAGGCGGCGTGAACGAACCGCGCGCGCCCGACCATGACATGGATCTTCGCCCCGTGCGCCCCCTCTCGCTCGAATTGATCCCCGCCGACCGCACCTTGAACGACATGCTGGAAGCGGGTGAGATCGACGCCTATTTCGGCGCCCGTCGCCCCGGCGCGCTCGACAAGGGCAAGAATGTCGTACGGCTCTTTCCTGACTACCGCGCGCGAGAAAAAGATTATTACAGCCGCACGCGCTTCCACCCCATCATGCATACGCTCGTCATCCGCGAGGATCTCTACAAGCAGCACCCCTGGGTTCCCGAAAGCCTCTTCAAAGCATGCCAGGAATCGAAGGCATGGGCGCTGAAGCAGATGCAATTCTCCGGCGCACAGCGCCTGATGCTGCCATGGCTCTTCGACGAGATCGCGGAGATGTTTGCGCTGATGGGCGGGGATCCCTGGCCCTATGGCCTTGAGCCCAACCGCGAGATCCTCACCGCCTTCGTGCAATATCTCGTGGACCAGCATTTCATTGAATCGACGCGGTCCATCGAGGAGCTTTTCGCCCCGATCATCAACTGGAGCGAATAGCGCGCAGCTATTTGCGCTCGCCCGGCCCCAGCATCTCGGACAGGCGATCACGCACGGGCTTTGGCGCAGCGATGATCTCCTGAATGATGCTTTGCAGCTCCGCTCCCGAAACCGCATTGATGGCGAGGCCCGCCTGCACAGCGCCTTGCTGAAACGCCGGGTCTTTAAGCATCGTTTCGAACGCGTCGCGCAAGGCCTTCAGCCGCTCCGCAGGCACGCCGGGCGTGGTGAAGATGGGGCGCCCGATCGTTGCGGGCGCCGACAGCAGACGAAGCGCCGCGCGCTCTTCGTCATTGCGGGCAAGGTCCATGATGAGGGGCACATCCGGCAGGTCCGGCGCCTTCGTCAGACCAATCTGCACGAGCACATGGATCTTCTTTTGCGCGACCCAATCGGGCTTGGTGGATTTCCATCCTTCCCAAGAATTGCTGCCGCGCACATCGACCTCGCCTTTCTCAAGCGCAAGGTTGATGTCGGCGCCGCCGGGATAGCCGAGGATGATCTTGAATTTCGTCCCGGCCACCATGTTCAGCACAGCCGGATATTGCGACGAGGTGTTCGCCCCCGTGGCGCCCACCGTCAGTTCCTTGCGCCGCGCATCATCGATGCTGCGCACCCCCGCGGTATGCCAGGCGGCGGTTGTGTTGTTGTCGGCGGCGGGATTGCCGATCCAGCCGAACTGGGCCGCGTCATATTGCGCGGCGGCGTCGCCCAGCACTTGTTCAAGCGCGAGCGACTGATCAGCCGTAGCCAGGGCCGTGCCATCCTTCGGCGCCAGCGTATACATGAATTTGGTGAGGATGCGGCTGCCCGCGCCCGTCATCTGCTTGGGAACGATCTTTGGCTTGCCCGGCAGATGTTCGCCCATGAAACGGCCGACGAGCCGCGCATAAAGATCGTAACCGCCGCCGACGGTGAAGCCTATGTAGAGATCAAGAGTCCTGCCGCGGTAGAATTCCTCGACGCCCTGCGCCCGAGCCCCGCCAGCAAGCATGCACAGCAACGCCGCTCCACAGGTCCAGCCTTTGGCTCCCATGACGCCCTCCCTTTCTTGTTGGGCCAAGTTTGCGTCAGGTCCGGGCGCGCCGCAAGACGAGCCGCGCTCCATTGACCCTTGTCTGGTCTCGGCCTAAAATTTCTCCAGATAGAGTGCGAGCCGCCTCGCGGCATTGCGCCAAAATGATCAAGTGAGGGAACAAGCATGTTTGACGCGGACGACGTGGAAGTCATTCCACTGGGCGAAGCCTGCGGCGCGGAAATTCGCGGCGTCGACCTCAAGCAGGAACTGTCAGATGCGGTGATCGCCAGGATCCAGCAAGCCTGGAACGAGCACCTCGTGCTTTGCGTGCGCGGTCAGGACCTGACGCAGGAAGACCAGCTTCGCTTCGCTGCGCGCTTTGGCCCGCTGGGCGCCCGCAAGCAGGCGCCCCAGCCCCTGCGCGACCGCGCCGAAGGCGTTTGGCAGCTTGATCCCAAGATTCTCCTCGTCTCCAACATCAAGGTGGATGGCATTCCCGTCGGCGCCTTTGGCGATGGCGACATGTGGTTCCACATCGATTCCGGCTATTCGGAGCGGCCCTACAAATACACATTCCTCTATGGCGTTGAACTGCCCAACGAGGGTGGAAACACGCTCTTCTCGAACATGTACAAGGCCTATGACGCGCTGTCCGACGACTTGAAGCGCAAGCTCGCAGGACGCAAGGCGCTGCATATCCATGAATACAAAAGGTCCGAGAAAGTGGACCTGTCGACCGACATCAGCGCGGTCCCTCACTGGTTCCATCCGGTCTTCATCACGCATCCCTATACGGGCAAGAAAGTTCTCTTCGTGGATCGCCTGATGACCGCGCGGCTGGAAGGTCTTTCGGATGCTGAGAGCGACGAGATCCTCGCACAGCTCTATGAAATCGGCGAAAGCCGCGAGTTCATCTACGAGCACAAATGGCAGCCCGGCGATTTCATCATGTGGGACAACCTCGCGCTCATTCACGCGCGCACGGATTTCCCGCGCGACCAGCGCCGCCTGATGCGTCGATGCACGGTCGAAGGCACGCCGGTTTTTGAGAATTTGGAGCACGCATGATGTCCAATACGCTTCCAGCTTTCGACTCCTTCATCGCCGATATGCGCTCTATCTGGTCGCGGGAGACGGATACTTTGCGCCGCATGGAGCTGTCGCGCGATCGTCTCGAAGTGCTCGTGCGCGATCCCACCTTGCAGAAGCATTCTGAGTCATGGCCCTCGACCGAAGGTCGCAAGAACCTCCTGCTGCATGAAGACGAAGAGTTCGGCTTCGTGGTGAACGCCGTCGTGCGCGTGCCCGGCCGCTTCGGCAGCGTGCATGACCACGCCCATGCCTATACGGCCTATGGCGTATGCTATGGCGAGGAATATCTCGAGCGCTACGACCGGCTCGATGATGGCGGCAAGCCCGGTTACGCAGAGATCAAGAAGACTTCGGTGACGGTTGGTTCGGCGGGCGTCGTCGACCTTGTGCCGCCGTGGGCCATCCATGCGGAACAGGGCGGTACGGGCAGGTCCTGCGCAGTGATCATCCGCAGCGAGCGTCTCGTCGGCAAAGTGCTGCAGCACAACTATGACCCCGAGGCGAAGACCGTCGTGCAGCGTTCGGGACCGGAACAGATCCCCTACGTCCTCACGATCTGAAAGCGGGCGTCAGCCGCCCGCAATCTCCCGCGCCTCCCTGACGAGATCAGAAGGCGCGGCGTAGATGTCTTCGACGACCTTGAGGGCTTCAGCGCCCGTCTTCGGCGTGACGGGAAACCTCAGCCGTTCGGCCTCGGCCAGAAAGGCGGCGTCGCGCATCGTGGCGTCGAAACCGATGCGCAAGATTTGCAGACGCTCCGCCGGAACCGCGCTTGAAACGATGAAGGGCCGACCGACGCTTCCCGATGCGGTCAGAAGTTCGATCAGAGCACGCGAATGGGCGTCGGGCGCAAGATCGCCCATATAGGGGATGTTCGCGGGCATGCCCGGCGCCAGCGCCGGTCTTGAGCGCATGAGCGCATTGACCTTCGCACCATCGACCCAATCCGCTGGCATGCTGGCCCAGGCGCCGCAATCCCCGTCAAGCTCGCCCCGCTCGATGGCGACCCGCTGTTCGTTGCTGCCGGGATAGCCGACGACCTGCTTCACATTCACGCCAAAAATTTTCTTGAGAATGTTCTGGTTTACGAAGGCCGAAGTGCCCGGCCCAACATCGCCCATGTGGACGATGGGACGCTTGCGCACGTCATCGAGCGTCTTGAGGCCAAGCGCGCCCCATGTGTAGCACGAACTCACATCCACGCTGATGCTGCCGACCCAGCCATAATTTCGCAGATCGAGCTTCACGCGTTCGGGGAAGAGTTTTGAATCAGCGATCAGGCCGAAATTGAAAGTGTCCATCACGGTGCCGTCCTTCGGCGCACGCGTATCGAGAAATTGCATGGCCGTGACGCTTGAGGCGCCGGGCATATTGGTGATGACCACATCGGGATTGCCCGGAATATGCTTGCCGATATGCCGCGCCAGCAATCGCGCATTAAGGTCAAACCCGCCGCCGGGCGAAAAGCCGACGAGGATCGTCACCGTCTTGCCTTTATAAAAATCCTGCGCCTGCGCCGCAGATGATAAAAGGCAAGCCAGCCCCAGGCTCGCAAGCTTCAGCAAACGCATCACGTCCCCCCTGCGGCGTCATTGCGAAGTCGGGCTTCGGCGGCGCTTTGATGCGCCATTCTCCGGCCCAGCATTCATTTACTCCATCGTCGGAATCACAAAGCTCGCGCCGTCCTTCACACCGCTCGGCCAACGCGCGGTCACGGTCTTGGTGCGGGTGTAGAAGCGGATGGAATCGGGGCCGTGCTGGTTGAGGTCGCCGAAGGCGGAGCGCTTCCAGCCGCCGAATGTGTAATAGGCGATCGGCACGGGGATCGGCACATTCACGCCGATCATGCCAACCTGCACGCGCGCCGCAAAGTCACGCGCCGCGTCGCCGTCACGCGTGAAGATCGCGACGCCATTGCCATATTCATGATCGTTGCAAAGACGCAGCGCGTCTTCATATGTTTGCGCGCGCACAACTGACAGAACGGGACCGAAAATCTCTTCCTTGTAGATGCGCATGTCCGGCGTGACATGATCAAAGAGGCAGCCGCCGAGATAGAAGCCCTTCTCATAGCCCTGCATCTTGAAGCCGCGCCCATCGACCGCGAGCGTCGCGCCTTCCTTCACGCCAAGGTCTACATAGCCACGCACGCGCTCCAAAGCCTGCGCGGTCACCAGCGGACCATAATCGGCGGAGGAATCCGTGGAGGGGCCGATCTTCAGGCTTTCGACTCGCGGAATGAGGCGGCGCATCAGTTCGTCAGCCGTCTTCTCGCCAACCGGCACCGCGACCGAAACCGCCATGCAGCGCTCGCCCGCCGAGCCATAGCCCGCCCCGATCAGCGCATCGACTGTCTGATCCATGTCCGCGTCAGGCATCACGACGAGATGGTTCTTGGCGCCGCCGAAACATTGCACGCGCTTGCCCGTGGCGCAGCCGCGCGCATAGACATATTCGGCGATGGCGGTGGAGCCGACAAAGCCGATGGCCTGAATGTCGGGATCGTCGAGCAGCGCGTCGACGGACTCCTTGTCGCCGTTGACGACGTTGAGGATGCCCGGCGGCAGGCCTGCTTCAAGGAAGAGTTCGGCCAGCATCAGCGGCACGGAAGGATCGCGCTCCGAGGGCTTCAGCACGAAGGCGTTGCCGCAGGCGATGGCGGGAGCGAACTTCCACATGGGAATCATGGCCGGGAAGTTGAACGGCGTGATGCCCGCGACGACGCCCAAGGGTTGGCGCAGCGAATAGACGTCGATGTTCGGCCCAGCCCCATCGGTGAACTCGCCCTTCATCAGATGCGGAACGCCGCAGGCGAACTCCACCACTTCGACGCCGCGCTGAATGTCGCCCTTGGCGTCGGCGATGGTCTTGCCATGCTCTCTTGCGAGAGCCTCTGCGAGCTTGTCGTTATCGCGCTCGAGCAGTTGCAGGAACTTCATCAGCACGCGCGCGCGGCGCTGGGGATTGGTGGCGGCCCATGCGGGCTGCGCGGCCTTGGCGTTTTCGACGGCGGCGCGCACCTCGGCCTTTGAGGCCAGAGGAACCCGCGAAATCTGCTCCCCGGTCATGGGCTGCCAGCCCTCGGTGAAGCGCCCCGAGGTTCCCGCGACATGCTTGCCGCCGATGAAATGCGTGAGTTCCTTCATGACCTGTCCCCGGGCTGATCGCTTTTGCGCCAGCCTGCCGCATTCCGGGGCGCCGGGAAAGCTTTTTCAGGACATGCAGCGCCGGGATCGATCAAAAGTTTAACCCGGGCGCATCGCTGCGCCCGGATCTTAAGCGTCCGCCCTCACGCCGCCTTGCGGCGGGGGTTGGGCGCGCAAGCGACGATGGTGAAGCGGGCGCAGGCGTCGCTGCGATGGGCCTGCGTTCTCCGCTTCCACGCGGCTTCAGCGTCTTCATAGGAGGCGAAGGGCCCTTCGATCGCCCGCGTACCTTCTTCCAGCTCCGTGAAGCGCGTGTCGGAATAGCGACCGCCGACGACCCAGAATTCCTGCTTGCTCATGTGATTGCTCCCTCTGCTTTCTGATGTCACTCGGCGGCGGTCTGGAACTGCACCGTTTCGGTTGAGCCCTGCATGGCTGTCGTGGACGACTTGCCGCCTGAAACCGCCATGGCCACGGCGTCGAAATATCCGGTGCCGACCTCTCGCTGATGGCGCACTGCGGTGAAGCCCTCGGCCTGCGCGGCGAATTCGCGCTGCTGCATTTGGGAATAGGCGCCCATGCCGCGCGTCGAATAGGCCTTGGCCAGTTCGAACATGGAGAGGTTCAGCGCGTGGAAGCCCGCCAGCGTGACGAACTGGAAGCGATAGCCCATGTCCGCGATCGCCTCCTGGAAGGCGGCGGCGTCCGAAAGGCTCATCTTCGCCAGCCAGTTGAACGAAGGCGAGCAGTTGTAGGCGAGCAACCGGCCCGGATGCTGGCGCTGGAATTCCTGCGCGAACTCCCGCGCTTCGCCCAGATCCGGCTCCGAGGTCTCCCACCACACGAGATCAGCATAGGGCGCATAGGCGAGCCCGCGGGCGATGGCATGTTCGACCGAGTGATGATTGCCCTGCTTGAGGCGATAGAACCCCTCCGGCGTGCGGCTGCTGCGGTCGATGAAGGTGTGGTCAGTCTCATCAATGTCTGAGGTGATGAGCGTCGCTGAATGAGCGTCGGTGCGCGCCATCAGCAGCGTATCGACCCCGCAGACGTCAGCCGCAAGCCTTGCGGCGTTCAGGGTGCGGATGAAGGCGCGCGTGGGCACCAGGACCTTGCCGCCGAGATGGCCGCACTTCTTTTCAGAGGCCAGCTGATCCTCGAAATGGACGCCGGCTGCGCCCGCCTCGATCATGCTTTTCATCAGTTCGAAGGCGTTGAGCGGCCCGCCGAACCCGGCCTCGGCGTCCGCCACGATGGGAGCGAACCAATAGGTCTTGTCGTCGCCCTCAAGGCGCGCGATCTGGTCAGCGCGCATCAGCGCATTGTTGATGCGGCGCACGACATCGGGCACCGAGGAGGCCGGATAGAGGGACTGGTCGGGATACATCTGGCCCGCGTTGTTGGCGTCGGCGGCGACCTGCCAGCCCGAGAGATAGATGGCCTCAAGGCCCGCCTTGACCTGCTGCATCGCCTGATTGCCGGTCATGGCGCCGAGCGAGCGCACGAAGGGGCGCTCGGCGAGCAATTGGCGCAACCGGGCTGCGCCGAGGCGCGCCAACGTGTGCTCGATGCGCACGGAGCCGGACAGGCTGGCCACTTCGGCCGGCGTGTAGTCACGGCGGATTTGCGGATTGTAGGACATCGCATTTACCTCTTTGTAAATTGCCCCGAAGGCGCTCTCGGGATAAAAATAGAATGCATAACCCTTAGTTTTGTTGCAATATAGATCGGAAGCTGAGGTGTATCCGAGGAAAATCCACGTCATATTTACAAGACGTATCCTGTAAATTGTAAATAAATTTACTTTTGCTCACCAGCGAGGGAAAGCGGCCATGCGTGCAGTGAAGATCGGCGGCAAGCTGCGCCGCCTGCGACAGGACAAGCGCCTCAATCAGGCGCAGATGGCGGCGGAGCTTGGCATATCGCCGAGCTACCTCAACCTTCTGGAATCCAACCAGCGGCCAGTCACCGTCAATGTGCTGCTGCGGTTGGCCGAGCGCTTTCAGGTCGATCTTGGCTCGCTTGGCGGGGAGGATGACGCGCGGCTCACCGCCGAACTCATGGAGGCTCTGTCCGACCCGCTCTTCGACAGCGCGGAGGTGAAGGGCTCGGATGTGAAGGAGGTCGTCAGCACCCTGCCCGCCATCGGCCGCGCGCTGCTCGCCGCCTATCAGGCCTGCCGGAGCGGCGGGCGCCCGCCCTCAGCCGATGCGCTTGAAGCGGGGGAGGGACAGGTGGCGCTTCCTTCCGAAGAGGTCACGGCCTTCCTGCAGGAGCGGCTCAATTATTTTCCGGGGCTCGAGGAGGCCGCGAGCAACCTCTGGCAGGAGCATCACCTCGGCCTGCACACGCTCAATCAGGATCTCGTCCGGGTTCTGGCGGAGCGTTTCGCGGTCGATGTGGAGATCGCCCCCGCCGCCTCCATGCCGGGCCTGCTGCGCAACTTCAATGTGCTGACGCGCCGCCTCACCTTATCGGAAATGCTGCCAGCCCCCAGCCGCACCTTCCAGCTCGCCCATCAGATCGCGTTTCTGGGCTATCGCAAGGAAATCGAAGCCGCCGTGTCGCGCGGCAAATTCACCTTTCCCGAGGCTGATGCTTTGGCGCGCTCCGCCATGGCGAACTATTTCGCCGCCGCCGTCATGCTGCCCTATGAGCGATTTATCGCCGCCGCCAAACAGACCCGCTACGACATCAACGTGCTGCAGCACCGTTTCGGCGTCTCCTTCGAACAGGTCTGCCACCGCCTCACCACCCTGCGCCGCCCGGGCGCCGAGGGCGTGCCCTTTCACCTGATCCGCGTCGACATCGCCGGCAATATATCCAAGCGCTTCTCGGCCTCGGGCATTCACATCGCCCGCTTCGGCGCCGCCTGCCCGCGCTGGAATGTCTACGACGCCTTCACCACGCCGGGCATGTTGCGCGTGCAGGTCTCGCGCATGCCGGATGGCTCCAGCTATTTCTGCATCGCCCGCACCATCGAGGCGCCGGCGCGGGCGGCCTCGCGCGGCGGCTTGCCGACCCGGGTGGGACAATTGGCGGTGGGGCTCGGCTGCGCCCTGCCTTTCGCCCGCGAGCTTGTCTATGCCGATGGCCTCAGTCTCGACGACCCGCAGATCGTCACCCCCATCGGCGTCACCTGCCGCACCTGCCCGCGCACCGATTGCTCCGACCGCGCCCTGCCCTCGCTGTCGCAAAAGCTTGAGATCGACGAGAACCGACGAGGTCTATCGACCTACGCCGTGACTGATTGACGGGTTTCCTGTGGTGGGCGGATCTGAGCGATTGCAGGGGCTCGCGCAGCCTCTATATTCGCGCGGAACAACGGAGCCTCCCATGACCTCGAAACTCGACCAGCTCAGGACCATGACCACCGTGGTCGCCGACACCGGGGACATGGAGGCGATCCGCGCTTTCAAGCCGACCGATTGCACGACCAATCCGACGCTCATCCTCAAGGCCGCGCAGATGGAGGCCTATAAGGACATCGTCGACGAGGCCATTCACTGGGGCCATCGCAACAATGCCGTCACCAGCCGCGTCACCGACCGGCTTGCGGTGAGCTTTGGCGCAGAGCTCGCGCGCATCGTGCCCGGCCGCGTCTCCACCGAAGTGGACGCCGACCTTTCCTTCGACACCGAAGGCTCGCTCGCCAAGGCTAGAGCGCTGATCGCCGATTACGAATCGCGCGGCATCGGGCGCGAACGCATCCTGATCAAGCTCGCCGCCACATGGGAGGGCGTCGAGACCGCACGGGTCCTTCAGAAGGAAGGCGTCGATTGCAACATGACGCTCATCTTCAACCTCGCGCAGGCAGTCGCTTGCGCTGAGGCTGGCGCCTATCTCATCTCGCCCTTCGTCGGGCGCATCTATGACTGGTTCGTCAAGAACGAGGGCGGCGCCTATACGCCAGAGACTGACCCCGGCGTGCTCTCGGTCCGCAACATCTACGCGTATTACAAGGCCCACGGCATCAACACCGTGGTGATGGGCGCGTCCTTCCGCAACATCGGACAGATCGAGGCTCTGGCTGGTTGCGACCGGCTGACCATCTCGCCCCAACTGCTTGATGAACTCGCCCGCAGCGACCAGTCCCTGACGCGCCGCCTCGATCCGGCTGACGCGAAGGCCAATGCGCCCGCAGCCATGTCGCTCGATGAAAAGGCCTTCCGCTTCCTTCTCAACGAAGACGCCATGGCGACCGAGAAGCTCGCTGAAGGCATCCGCATCTTTGCCCGCGATCTCACCCACCTGCGCGAACTCGTCTCAAAGAAGATGAACACGCACTGATCGAAGGGCGCCAGAGGGGCCATGGATGAGCCATGAATGAGCCCCACTTGCGCCGCCATGCCCCTCTAGTGAACGCTCAAGCGAAGCCGGACCCGGCTTCGCCTCAAAAAACGCATTCAATAGAGCGAGCTAGAGCTTATTTGGTTCATTTTGGGACAAAGACGCTCTAGTTAAAGGCGAACTGATTCGATCCGGAATGAAATGATGGCTTCCATCAGCAAAGACCGCTTGCGCGAACTCGCCCTCACCGCCGCCCTTTCGGCTTTGGTCGTTGGGGCCATGGGCGCAGGCGCGCTTCATGCGCAGACCGCCGCCCCAAAGGATGACGAAGAGGTTCGCTGGACCCTGCCGCCGCCCTCCCATCTCCTGACGACGCCTGCCCCCGTCGCCGCGCCCGCCGAGGCGCCCAATCCTTTCGGCAGCGCTCCGGTGAGCCGCGCCCAGACCCAGCCTGAAGCTGCGCCCGCGCCCGTGGTGGTTCCCGCGCCCGCGCTGGTCACGGCGCCCGCAGCGCCCGAGGCTCCCTCGTTTCTCGCCCCTCCGGTGACGCAGCCGGCGGCCATGCAGCCTCCGCTCGCGGCCCCGCAGCCTGCCCCGGTCGTCGCGGCGCAGCCCGCGCCTGCCGCGCCCGCCGCAGCGCCTGCGCCGAAACAGGCAAAGGCTGCGCAAGCCAAGCCTGCGGCGAAACCCGCCGCCGCCAAAGCGGAAAAGGCCAAACCTGCCCTGGCCGCCAACTCCGACAAGACCAAGCCTGAAAAGGCGAAGCCCGCTCAGGCCCAGGCCGCAAAGCCCAAGCCTGCGCCGACCAAGCAAGCCGCCGCCGGGAAAAAGCCCGTTGAGCAGGTTCGTCCGCCTGAGCCCGTGCCCCCGCCCCCCGCCATGACCGAGAAGGATCCGGACGAGGGCCGCATTCCCGTCATTTCGACGATGATGGATGGCGTCAGCTCGGTCGGCAAGAAGATCGGCGGCCTCTTCGACTGAGGTCAGACGCCTTTCATGGCCTTTGAAAGCTCAGCCATGCTTCGGCTGCCAAGCTCATCGGCGGCGTTCAGACGATCTGCATCCTCGCGGTTCTGACTTAGTTTCGACTTTGCCGCGATCCGGGTGAATTCGATTTCGACGCCAATGATCTGCCCCAACATGGCTGACATGAAGTCCGCGGGAGCATCCGCCATCCGCCAGGCCTTCTCGCCCTCAGCCTTCGCCTCATGGGCGCGCGTGAGCCGCCCCACGACTGCGCGCAGGAACTTCTCGTCCTCTGTGAACCTGATCTTTCCGTAGATGTTCACGACCTGATAGTTCCAGGTCGGAACGAGGCGGTGCGTGACCTGCTTGCTCGGATACCAGTTGGGCGAGACATAGGCGTGCTCTGCGCGAAAGATCACGAGAACATCGCTGCCGTTTTCAACCTCTGTCCAAATCGGATTGGCGCGCGCGACATGCGCGCGAAGAAGGCCACTCTCTCCATTCATCTCCGCCAGTTCAAATGGAATCTGATTGGCGTCGAGCCCCTGCACGCCATGCGTCACCAAAGAGCCGAGCGGATGGCTCTCGATGAGGCGCCTGATTTCCTCTGGTCGTGTTTCGGCGAAATGGGGCGGGATATACATCGTCGTCTCGCGGCTGCGGTTCGTGACCCGCAAGCATA
Organism: Beijerinckiaceae bacterium; assembly: GCA_947455285.1. GTDB lineage: Bacteria > Pseudomonadota > Alphaproteobacteria > Rhizobiales > Beijerinckiaceae > Terripilifer. The sequence goes on from CANGOK010000069.1 coordinate 12,853, forward strand.
GGGCATCCCGCAAAGAGCGCATAAAAAAAGCGCCCCCGA
>CANGOK010000070.1 GCA_947455285.1 Beijerinckiaceae bacterium
GAGAAGCGCCCCACCGTTCAGGTCGGCGATCCCTTCTCCGAAAAGCTGCTGCTGGAAGCCTGCCTCGAAATCATGGGCAAGGGCTGCGTCATCGCCATTCAGGACATGGGCGCCGCTGGCCTCACCTCCTCGGCGGTGGAGATGGGCGCCAAGGGCGGCCTTGGCATCGAGCTCGACCTCGACGCCGTGCCCTGCCGCGAAGAGGGCATGAGCGCCTATGAAATGATGCTCTCCGAGAGCCAGGAGCGCATGCTCATGGTGCTTGATCCCGACCGGGAAGCGGAGGCCGAGGCGGTCTTCCGCAAATGGGGTCTCGATTTCGCCATCGTCGGGCGCACCACCGATACGCTGCGCTTCGTGGTGAAGCATCAGGGTCAGGTGAAGGCCGATCTGCCGATCATGGAGCTTGGCGACGAAGCGCCGCTCTATGACCGTCCCCATACGCCGACGGCGCCCAAGCCCGTCATCGCGTCTGGCTCGGTCAAGCCGCCCATGTCGAATCGGGATGCGCTGCTCCAGCTCATCGGCTCGCCCGACCTTTGCTCCAAGCGCTGGGTCTGGGAGCAGTATGACCATCTCATTCTCGGCAACACCGTGCAGCAGCCCGGCGGCGACGCAGCCGTGGTGCGCATCGGCGATGGCCCCAAGGGTCTGGCGCTCTGCACCGACGTGACCCAGCGTTACTGCGAGGCCGATCCCGTACAGGGCGGCCGGCAGGCGGTGGCGGAAGCCTGGCGCAACATCACCGCTGTCGGCGCGACGCCGCTGGCGCTGACCGACAACCTCAACTTCGGCAATCCCGAAAAGCCCGATTACATGGGCCAGTTCGTCGGCTGCCTCGAGGGCATCGGCGACGCCGCCCGCGCGCTCGACTTCCCCATCGTGTCGGGCAATGTCTCGCTCTACAACGAAACGCAGGGACGCGGCATTCTGCCGACCCCCTCGATCGGCGGCGTCGGCCGCATCGACGATGTGACGAAGGCCGCGAGCTTGTCCTTCAAGGCTGAGGGCGAAGCCATTCTGCTCGTCGGCGAAACGCAAGGCTGGCTCGGTCAGTCCATGTATCTGTGGCAGGTCTGCGGGCGCGAGGAAGGCGCTCCGCCCCCGGTCGATCTTTCCGCCGAGCGCCGCAATGGCGATTTCGTGCGCGGGCTCATCGGGCAGGGCAAGGTCACGGCGGTGCATGACCTTTCGGACGGCGGCCTTGCGGTCGCACTCGCCGAGATGGCCATGGCTGGCGGCGTCGGCGCCACGATCACCGCGACGGCTCCCGATCAGCACGCCTTCCTCTTCGGCGAGGATCAGGCGCGCTATGTGCTGACCGCCCGCGCTCAGGATGTCGCCGCGATTGAAGCGGCGGCGAAACAGGCGGGCGTTCCCTTGCAGGCGATCGGCCAGACCGGCTCTGATTCATTGACGCTGCCGGGCGAGAGCCCCATCGCCATCAGCGCCCTTGCGAACGCCCATGAGGGCTGGCTGCCCGCCTATATGGCCGCCGCCCCCAAGTGAACTGACAAGTGAACTGAAAGGAACCGCCTCATGGCGATGGAAGCGATTGAGATCGAACGCCTCATCAAGGCCGCTTTGCCTGACGCACAGGTGGAGATTCAGGATCTGGCGGGCGACGGCGATCATTATGCGGCCAAGGTCGTCTCCGAGGCCTTCCGCGGCAAGACGCGCGTGCAGCAGCACCAGATCGTCTATGCGGCCCTGAAGGGCGAGATGGGCGGCGCGCTCCATGCGCTGGCCCTGACCACCTCGGCGCCCCTCTAGCTCTCTGGGCATGGGGCCGCAGGCTCGCTATATTACACCCAAGCCGCACCCTTGACGTCGGCCAGAAAGGAACAGCCACATGGCCAGCATTCAGGACGAAATCAAACAGGAACTCTCCGGCACCGAAGTCGTGCTCTTCATGAAGGGCACGCCCCAGATGCCCATGTGCGGGTTCTCCGGTCAGGTCGTGCAGATCCTCGATTACCTCGGCGTCGAGTACAAGGGCGTGAATGTGCTCGCCAATGAAGAAATCCGCCAGGGCGTGAAGGAATTCTCCAACTGGCCGACGATTCCCCAGCTCTATGTGAAGGGCGAGTTCATCGGCGGTTGCGACATCGTGCGCGAGATGTTCCAGACCGGCGAGCTCGTCACCTATCTGAGCGAACAGGGCGTCGCCTGCCAGCAGCCCGGTCAGGGCTGAATTTTCGGCGCGCGCGGATCGTCCGCGCGCCCATCTCTGGCCCAACGCATGAGCCTCCCCATGACGCCTTGGTCCAAAATGCGCGCCCGGTTCGCCAGTGTCCTGCTGGCGGCCGCAGCCGTTCAAGCCTTATCCAGCGCGCCTGCCGAGGCTGTGACCGGGCGGCTCAATATCGAAGTCGCCGGCCAGAAACGCACCGCCGTCTTCGTCGAGCCCGAAAGGCTCAAGCGCTCGCCCCGCACCGTCGTCATCGTGCTGCATGGCGCAAGCAATGGGTCGGGACGGCGTATACAGACCAATCTTGGTCTTGATGAATTTCTGCGAGCCTCTGGCGCAGTCGCCGTTTATCCCGATGCGATGGACGGCGGTTGGAATCTGACCGGCGGCGTCGGTCCTGACGATCCCGCCTTCATGCGCGCCCTCGCCGCACGGCTGGTCGCCGACGGGGTGGCCGACAAGCGCAAGATTTTTCTCATGGGCGTTTCGACCGGCGGCATGCTGGCCCTGCGCATCGGCTGTCAGTCGCCTGATTATCTCGCGGGCGTGGGCGCGCTCATCGCGGGCCTTCCCGCTGGCCTCGTCGCGGGCTGCAAGCCGCCGCCGCTGGCGTTTTTTCTTATTAACGGCACGGCTAATCCGCTGGCGCCCTATCAGGGTGGGCTGGCGAATTTGGCGGGCTTCAAGCAGGAGGTCGCTTCGGCGGAGGCGACGCTTGCGCCCTTTGCCGCGGCCAATGAATGTTCCGCTCAGCGCGTCACTCGCGAATTTCCTGACCGCGATCCCACCGACGGCTCGCGCGTCGTCATGGAGCGGCTTGTCGGCTGCAAGCATTTGGTGGAGCTGGTGCGTGTCGAGGGCGGCGGCCATACGCTGCCGGGCCGGCCCGCGCGGTCCGACCGCGGCCAGAGCGTCGGCGCCCAGAATCGAGACGTTAACGTGAGCCGGCTGATCACCGAATTCCTGCGCCAGAGCCAGCGTTAGGCGAGGCCTCTCAGCGTCTTGAGCCGCGCGACGATGGGTTCCGGCGCGCCTTCGATGCGAATCACCTTGGTGCGGCCAGTCGCCCCTGAGGAGAGGCTGAGGGAGCGTACGGGAACATCCAGCGCCTTCGCCAAGGTTCGCAACAGGGCGTCATTCGCCTTGCCATCTTCCGGCACTGCCCGCACCCGCGCTTTCAGCACGCTGCGTCCGTCCGACAGGGTCTCGATGGTTTCAATGGTGTCGCGGGAGGATTTTGGCGTCAACCGCAGGCTGAGCAGCACCGCTTCGCCGCTCACCCGCCACGGAGGCTCGACGCTCACCTCAGAGGCCGACAAGTCGCGGCAAGTCTCTATGGACGAAATCCCGCAGGAACCCGACGATAAGCAAAAGGATGACCGGCGAAATGTCGAGCCCGCCCATATTCGGCAGGAATCGGCGAATCGGTTGCAGCGCAGGCTCCACAATTGCGTTAAGGCCATTCCAGACCGAGCGAACAATTTGATTATGGAAATTAACGACGTTGAAGGAGATCAGCCAGGACATGAGCGCAACCAGAATGATCGCCCACCAATATAGCCAAAGGACCGTGTCGATCAGGTTGAGAACCGCATACATCTCGAACTCCTAAGCTGGCCTAGTGAGGTGTAGCGGCGCAGGCGCCTTCCGGCAAGGTTTCGGGCGCAGGCGAGCTGAAATGACGATCATGCCGCGATTTGCGTTGACAGATACGCCCGGCGCCCGCTAAACACCCCCTACCTTGGGGCTGTAGCTCAGTTGGGAGAGCGCGTCGTTCGCAATGACGAGGCCAGCGGTTCGATCCCGCTCAGCTCCACCAGGTTTCTTAATCTCCCACACACGCGTTCCCTAAACAGGCGCCGCCTCGCCCTCGACGGTGGTGCGCAGCATCAGGCGGCGCTCGCCCGCCGGAAAATCCGTGCGCGCATGCATGGAGCAGCGGTTGTCCCAGATGAGCAGATCGCGCGGACGCCAGACATGGGCGTAGAGCCATTCGGGCTTTTCGGCATGGTCGAAGACGCGGCCGAGCAGGCGTGCGCTGTCTTCCTCTGACAGACCCTCGACCCGTTCGGTCATCAACCGATTCACATAGACGGCCTTTCGGCCGGTCTCGTCATGGGTGCGAAAAACGGGATGGGAAGATTCCGCGAAGGCGGTCGTTCCCTTCCCATCGCCCTTCTGGACCGAGCCGTAGTTGTAATGATGAAAGGCGCGCTTGCCCTCGAGCGGCGCGCGCACATCCTCGGGCAGGGTCTCGTAGGCCGCATAGCCATTGGCGAAGACGGTGTCGCCGCCATGGGAGGGAACCTCCACCGAGTAGAGGCATGTACCCTTGTGGGGAATGGCCGCGTGCAGCATGTCGTGATGGAACATCATCTCGCCATCCGGCAGCGCGCCGATGGGCTCGCCATTCTCGCGGATGTTCGAAATGAGCATGATGTTGTCGAGCAACCGGTCGAAGCCCGGTGGACGAAAAGCCTTGGGCCGCGCCAACTGGCCGATCTTCCCGAAGATCGTTGTGACGTCGAGAAGGTTCTGCTGGCTGAGATCCTGATCACGGAACAGGAGCACCAGATGTTTCAGCCATGCGGCGTGGATGGCTTCGCGCACGTCCTGCGCAAGCGGCGCCGTCAGATCGACGCCGCGAATCTCCGCGCCGATGTGGGGGGCGAGGGGGATGATCTCCATGGTCATCAGGCGTCCGTTCCCTTGTCGTGCGTCGCAGGCTTATTTCGCCTGAAACAGCTCTTTATAAAGCTCCGCCTTGAATCCCAGCACGCGGCGGTCGCCGAGGTCAAGGAGAGGGCGTTTGATCATGGAAGGCTGGCTCGCCATCAAGGCCACGGCCTTGGCGGCGTTGAGGTCTGCGCGCTCCGCTTCAGGCAGTTTGCGGAAGGTGAGCCCCGCGCGGTTCAAAACCTTTTCCCAGCCCAGTTCCTCGACCCATTGCGCGAGCTGCGCCTTATCCGCGCCCTGCGATTTATAATCGTGGAAGTCATAGGCGATGGCGTGATCGGTCAGCCACGCGCGCGCCTTGGCCACGGTGTCGCAGTTCTTGATGCCATACATCTTGGGGGTCATGAATTCATCTCTTGCTTGTCCCGCAAGGCGAATAGTCAAAAAAAGAGCCGGGCGCAAACCCGGCGCTTTGGTTTCGATTCAGCTCTTCTTGCGCTCGGCTGCGCGCTGGCGATCGTAGTTTTCAAGACCGGGACGGAAGACCTTTTCGTCGAGGAATTGCTTGAGTGACTCCTCGCGTCCGCCTTCCTGATCGACGAAGCGCAGCGCATCGGATTTGGCGGCGAGATAGTCCTGCGCCTGCGCTTCTGTCATGCCGCGCACCGCGCGAATGCCGTCCTTTGTATAGCGTAGGGTCGCCGGATTTTTCTGTGCGAGACGGCGGGCGAGCTTCAGGGTTTCTTCGCGCAGCTGGTCCTTGGGAACCGAATAGTTCACAAGGCCCATCGTCGCGGCCTTCTTGCCATCGAATGTGTCGCCGGTGATGGCGTAGAACATGGCGTCGCGGCTGTTCAGCGCATTGACCACGTTCCAGCTCACGATGCCGCCGGGAATGATGCCCCAGTTGATTTCCGAAAGACCGAAGGTCGCTTCATCAGCGGCGATGGCGAGATCGCAGGCGATGAGCTGGGTGAAGGCGCCGCCGAAGCAGAAGCCGTTCACCATGGCGATGGTGGCCTTGGGGAATTTCGACAGGCGCTGCCAACGCCAGCTGTGGGAATTTTCGGCGGCTTCAAAACGCGCAGCGGGCTTGCTATCGTTCTCGCGGAAGAACAATTTAAGATCCTGTCCCGCGCAGAAAGCTTCACCGGCGCCCGTCACGATCAGTACGCGCGTCTTGGGATCGGTCGCGAGCGTGCGCAGAGCGTCATTGCAGTCCGCATGCAATTGCGGGCTCATGGCGTTGCGCTTTTCTGGACGATTGAAGATCAACCATGTGACGCCATCGTCTTCCTGAACGATCTTGATCGTTTCGTATTCTTTCATTTCGCTTCCTCCTCTTATGGCCTGCCGGAGCTTTATGGACGCGCCTTGGCAGGTGGTTTGCGGGAGCTTGCGGGCAAGCTCTCCCGTTGATGGTCGATCAGTTTGCTGAGCAACCGGAACAGTTCGTCACGCTCTGCGGGAGCGAAGCCGCCGAGCATGTTCTTCTCAAGATCGTTGGCCTCTTCGAGCACAGCTTCGATCACGCTCGCGCCCTGCGGCGTCAGGGTGATCACGCTCTTGCGGGAATCGGCTTCGCTTTGCGTCACTAAGATGAGTTGCGCAGTAGACAGTCGTTTCAGCACGACGGTTCCCGCAGGCTTGGTCACTTCAAGACGTGTTGTTAGTTCGCCGGGCGACAAGGCTCCGTGAAAGTGCAGCAGATAAAGCGTGAGAAATTCCGAATGAGAGACGCCATGAATGGCGAGCCGCTCCTGCAGCCCTGCCACTAGCAAGCGATAGGTCCCGCGCAGCAGGAAGCCGAGGCTTGACCTGCGCCGACGCGGGGCGCGGGCGGGCTTTGGGATCTTAATTACGGGGGTGTTCATTCGTTCGAAAGCGCGTTGACAAGTAGTACACCTTGTGTACCAATCCCGCTATCAGACGACAAGAGCGTTAAACGCCGGTCGCGAGGGAGGGACGCCGTGACGCGAATAGCGAAACAGCGCGCGCCGTGGACGTCGCCGGATTTGATCCGGCGGCGCTCCTGGCGTTTTGCTTATGGAGCCGCCACTCTGTCCTGTGCGCTCACGGGCAGCGCGGCTGCGCAGGATGTCGCGGAGATCTATCGCGGCAAGACTATTTCACTCGTGGTCAATTTCACCAGCGGTGGGCCGACCGATACTGAAGCACGCATTCTGGCGCGGCATCTGGGCAAACATATTCCCGGAGAGCCTGCCATCGTGGTGCGTAACATGGGCGGCGCGGGCGGCATGATCGGCGCGAACTGGATCGGACAAGTGGCGCCGCGCGATGGCCTCACCATCGGCTATCTTACGGCGCTTGCGGTGGGCGCTGCGCAAGGCAATCCTGCGCTCAAGATTGACCCGACCACATTGCCGTTCATCTCCGGCGTCGAAAGCGTTAGCGTCTATTACGGCCGCAGCGATACGGCCGGCGGGCTTTCAAAGCCTGAAGACATCTTAAGCAAACAGGATTTCTGGGTCGGCGGCCTGACGCCCGACAGCTCCAAGGACATCAATCTGCGCGCCGAGATGGAGCTGCTTGGGATCAATCATAAATATATCAGCGGCTATCCGGGCGCCGCCGAAGTGCGCATGGCCCTTGAGAAGAACGAAGTGCAGGTGACTTCGGAGTCGCTCCCCACTTTCCGCATGTCGATCGATCCTGCGCTCGTGAAGACGGGCAAGGCGATCCCGCTGTGGTACGACACTTCGCGCAAGTTCTGGGACAAGGGCCATCCCGACGCCATCGCGACAGGAGCCATGCCTTTCGCGATGTTTTATCGCAAGGTGAAAGGTGAGCCGCCCGATACGCCCCTGTGGCGCATGAATGCGCTGGTTGCGGAGTTCTCGACCTCGTTGCTGCGCACGATCCATCTGCCGCCAAACCCGCCGCCGGGCACGCTTGAGGCCATGCGCAAGGCGGTCGCGGCCATGGCGCAGGATCCCGAATATCGCGCCGAGGCGGAGCAGGTGCTGAAATATGTGCCGGGCTTCTCCCTTGGGCCGGAGGCCGAGAAGATCTTTCTCTCCAGCGCCAAAGTCGATCCTGAAATGAGCGCCCTCATCCGCAGATATGTGGAGAAGGGCTACGCATTGATAGGCAAGTAGATCATTTGCGGGGCGGGCGCAGCACCACCAGCGCGTCAAGCGCCACCCCGCCCTTGTCCAGCAACAGGAACGGATTGACGTCGACGGATTCAAGGACGTCGCCGAGGTCCTCCGCCATGCGGCCCAAGGCGACAAGCGCCTGCGCATAGGCTTCAGCGTCGAGCGCGCCCGAGCCGCGATAGCCCTTCATGAGCTGGCTTGCTTTGGTGCGTGCGATGAGGTCGCGGGCCTTGGCGAGATTCATGGGAGGAGCTGCGAAGGCGACGTCGCGCACGAGCTCCAGCAAAACGCCCCCAGCGCCGCCCATGACCACCGGCCCCATTTCGGGATCGCGGTGCACGCCCATGACGAGTTCCAGACCGCCGGTCACCATCTGCGCAACCAGCATTCCTTCGAGCGAATCTTCAAAACCATGGGCAGCGAGATTGGCCTCGATCCGCGCCCACGCTGCGCGCAGGCTTGGCTCATCTCGCAGGTTCAGCTGCACGGCGCCGACATCCGATTTATGGGTCAGGGTGGAGCAGACGGCCTTCAGCACCACGGGATAGCCGATGCGTGCGGCGAGGGAGACGGCCTCCTCGACATTCTGCGCCAGTCCTTCGCGCGGCAAGGGCACGCCATAGGCGGCGAGCAGGGTCTTGGAGCGCGCTTCATCTAGCGCCATGGGCGCAAGCAAATGAGCCGCCTGCGCGCGCAATTCCTCGACAAGTGTGGGCGTAGGCGCGCGAGCCTCGTCATGGCCGCTCGCCAGCGCCTCCGCTTCGCCTCGACGGGCGGCCACTGCGATGGCGCGCAGAGCCTTGTTGGCCTCCTGCAGGAAGGACACGTGAGGCGCGCCGTGGCGGATCGTGCGGCTGTGGTTTGTCTGCCCGTGAGAGGCGAGGGTGACGAAGGACAGGGGCTTGTGGCCGCCTTCGGCCACATAGTCCTCGACCAGCTTGATATAGGACTCCGCGCGGTTGGAGCCTGGCTCGCGCGGAATGGCTTCCTGCAGCAAGACCATGTCGATGTTGGGATCATCCTGCATGGCCTCGATGCAGGCCTTGTAGGCCTGCGGGCTCGACAGGACGCTGAAGCCGCCGTCGATGGGATTGGAGATGAGCGAGCCGACGCCCATGACCTTTTCGAGGCGCTCGACTGTCTGTGGCGCAAGCGCAGGGAAGGTCAGGCCATGGCGCTCAGCCGCATCGAGTAACAGGCCGCGATAGGCGCCGGAAAGCGTCACTGCGCCAAGTCGTCGTCCGGTGGGGGCGCCCGTATGGGCGAGGAGTTCTGCAAGCTCAACCGCATCGTCCAGCGTGTCGGCGCGGATCACGCCGGCGTCAGCCGCCACTGCATCGAAAGCCGCGACTGTCCCTGCGAGCGAACCCGTATGCGCCAGCGCCGCCTTGCGACCTTCCTCGGATTGTCCGAGCTTGATGGCGATGACGGATTTTCCAGCGGCGCGCGCGAGGCGGCAGGCTTCGACGAAACGTTCGAGATCGGCCACTGCCTCCACATAGACGATGATGACCTTGAGTTCTGATTCCGTCGCGAAATAAGCGATGTAATCGGCGACCTGCAGTCCCGCTTCATTGCCGGACGTGATGAGGTAGCGGGCGAACATGCCGCGCTCCTCCAGCGCCTGATTGACGAAGATCATCACGCCGCCGGATTGGCCGACGAGCGCGACTTCGCCCATGGACATGTTGAGGGGACGGTCCTCGGTTAGGGTCACGAAGCCTGCGGGCTTGCAGATATTGCCCATGCAATTGGGACCGGACACGCCAAGGCCTGTGCGCGCGATGACTTCGCGCAGCCGCACCCCCAGCGCGGCGCCCGCTTCGTCATAGGCCTCGCCAAAACCGGAGGAGAAGACCGTGGCGCTGCGCGCGCCTGCGGCTGCGCCCTGCTCCAGCACATCAGGCACAGCCGAGGCTGGCGTCACCACGAGGATATGGTCGGGCGGCTCGGGCAGGGCGGCGAAATCGGGATAGCATTTCGCGCCGAGGATCTCGTCGCGCTTGGGATTGATCAGGAAGATTTTGCCGGGAAATTGATAGCGTTGCAGATTGCGCCAAGCGCGCAGCGCCCAGTTGCCGGGGCGGTCGCTCGCTCCCACGATGACGACGTTGCGAGGGGCGACAAGCGCGCCAACCTTGGCGCGGGATGCTTCAAAAGTCACGGCTTCATCCTATGCGTAAGTGTCAGCGGAAAAGATCCTTATAGATCTGATCCCAACGATCGCCATCACGTCCAAGGACGTCAGGCGGGAAATAGAGCGGCGTGAAATCGCCTTTCTCCGGCTTGAGGGTCGGCGTCTTCGCCTCGACGCTCGGCATGGCGGGCAGATAGTCCGCGCTCGCCAGCACTTTCTGGCCCTGTTCAGAGGCGATGAAATCGATCAGCAGTTTGCCGGCGTTGGGATGCGCGCAGTTCTTCACGAGGCTCGTCACCTGCATGGGCGCGGCGATCGGGTTGAGCTTGATCCAGTCGACCGGCGCGCCCTTCTGCGCGCTCAGCACGGCGTGGTGATTGAAGATGGCGAGCGCGAGCGGATATTCGCCTGCGATGACCTGATCGAGCACGGCGCGCGCAGTGATATAGGCGTTGACGATCTGTTGCTTGGAGAACTTCTCAAGCCAGGCCATGCCCTTGTCTTCGCCCAGATGCTTCAGCACCGAACCCACGAAGATCGGCCCGCCCGCGCTGCGCGCGTTGCTCCAGACGATCTTGCCCTTCCAGCGGGGATCAAGGAGATCGTCGAGTGTCTTCGGGGCCTCGGAAGGCTTCACCAGATTAGTGTTGTAGCCGGGTGTGAGGAAATAAAGATTGGTGGCGATCCACAGCCCGTTGGTATCGCGCAGGGCGGGGGGATAGGAGCTTGCGTGGGCGCTCACATAGGGCGCCACAAATCCCGCAGCGGCCACCGGAGGCTCGGTTTCGATGCCATCGAAGACATCGGCTTGCGGCGCCCCCGCACGGCTCTCGTCAATGATCTTGATGGCGGTCGGCACGCTGTCGGCGCGATTGTAGCGCACCGTGACGCCCGGATATTTCGCCTGAAAGGCGTCGATCAGCGGGCGCACGGCCTGATTGACGATGAGGGTCGTGTACCAGACCACCTCTTTCTCGGCTTTCGCCGCTGCATAGAGGCTGGCTTCGTCGGCCTGAGCACGTAGTGGCGAGACGGCTAGCGCCGAGGCGGAAAGGGCGAGGGCTTCGCGGCGTGTGATCTCCATGTCAGCCTCCCCTCAGCGAAACAGTTCTTTGGTGATGCGTTGCCAGTCAGCCATCTGCGGATCGACCACATCAGGGCGCATCCACGTCGCCTTGAAGCCGCCGTCCTGCGGGCGCAAGCCTGCCTTGATGGCGGGGATCTTCGCGTTGGCGGGCAGATAATCCGCATCCTTCAGCACGGTCTGGCCTTCGTCGGACAGAAGGAACTCGACGAGCAACCGCGCTGCGTTCGGATGGGGCGCGTCTTTCATGATCCCGAGTGAATCGAAAGCCACGGGCACAGGCTCAAGCGGTGCCCAGTCAGAGGGGGCGCCCTTGCGCGCGCTGATCACCGTATGATTGTTGAACATCATCAGTCCCAGCGGATATTCGCCCGCGATCACCTGATCGAGGATGGCGCGTGAGGACGCCTCCACATTGACGACGTTCTGCTTTGCGAGCGCTTTCAGATAATCCATCCCCTTGGCCGGCCCCATGCTCAGCATGATGTTGCCGACAAAGCCGATGGCGCCTGCGCTGGAATTGGGGTTCCAGGCCATCTTGCCCTTCCACTTGGGGTCGAGCAGATCCTGATAGGTCTTGGGCGCCTCGGCTTTCGAGACCATTGTCGTATTGTAGCCGGGGCCGAAGACGAAGAGCAGCAGCGCGTGCCATGTGCCGTCGGCGTCCTTCATCTCGGCGGGATAATCGGCGGCGTTGGGAATATCGATGCGCGCCAGCAGGCCTTCGCGTTTCAGCGGCACATTGACCGTCAATCCATCAAAGACGTCCGCCTGCACCTTGCCCGCTTTCGCCTCGTTCATGAGACGGATGGCGGTCGGGCCTTCGTCATTGCGCGCATAGTCGAGGGTGACGCCGGGATATTTCTTTTCAAAGGCGGTCTTGAGCGGGATCACCACCTGATTGACGATCAGGGTCGTGTACCAGACGACGCGGCCTTCTTTTTTCGCGGCTTCGATCAGCGCGGCGTCAGCGGCGTAGCTGGACGTGTAGTTCAATATGCAGGCGGCCGCAGCCACCATGCGCAGCCATCCGGCTCTTGCGCTCATATCGCCTCTCCCTTGTCACCCCGGCATCTTTTGCGCTCGGTTGGTAAAGGCAGATTAGCGGCGAGTCGGCCGGGCGCCTAGAGGGGCGCAATAGGCGGGGCGACGCGGATGGCCGCCCCGTCTTTTGGGGTCAGGCGGCCTTCAAAGCGACCTTGTAGGTCGCCTGCGTCTTGGCGGCGATGTCGTCGAGGCTGACGCCGTCAGCAAGCTCGACGAGGGTCATGCCGCCATCGCCATGCTTGTCGATGGTGAAGACGCCGAGATCCGTGATGACCATGTCGACGACGCGCGCGCCGGTGAGCGGCAGGTCGCAGGCGTGCAGAAGCTTCGGCCCATCCTTGGCCACA
>CANGOK010000071.1 GCA_947455285.1 Beijerinckiaceae bacterium
ACGCCCATCCCCCGATGACCGCCCCCTGCATCATGGGCCACGAGAACATCGGCTATATCGCCAAGTGCGGCAAGGAATTCACCCGCCGCAAGGGCTTCAAGGAAGGCGATCTCGTCTTCGTCGAACACTATGTCATGTGCGGCAAGTGCGAGCACTGCCATGCGGGCCAGTATCGCCATTGCGAAAACACCGACTGGCGCAACAACCCCGAGTCTATCCGCTACGGCTACACCTCGGCCGAGCGCGCGCCCCATCTATTCGGCGGCTTCGCCCAGTATGTGTACCTGCCGTGGAACGCCGTGCTCCACCATGTGCCCAAGGGCGTGAGCCCCGAGCTCGCAGGCCTTGTGACCCCCATGGCGAACGGCATCGAATGGTCGCTGTTCGAAGGCAAGGTTGGATACAACAGCACCGTCCTCATTCAGGGCCCGGGCCAGCAGGGCTTGTCGCAGACCGTCATCTGCAAGCAGGCCGGCGCCAAGCAGATCATCATCACCGGCACGTCCAAGGACGGAGCGCGTCTCGAAGTCGCCAAGAAGCTCGGCGCTGACGTGACGATCGACGTCAACAAGGAAGACCCGCTCCAGAAGATCATGGAAGTAACCGGCGGCCTCGGCGTCGACGTGGTGCTCGATTGCACCGCCGGCGCTGGCACGACGCCGATTCTGCTTGGCATCGAGGCCCTGAAGCGTAAGGGCGGGCGCATCGTGGTGCAGGGTGAGATGCCCGAATTCCCGAACTTCCCCATTGGCAAGATGACGACCAAGTTCATCTCCATGCACTCCGCGCGCGGCCATAGCTATCTGGCTTGCGAACTCGCCCTGCAGCAGCTGGCCTCGCAGCGCTTCCCGCTGGATCTGGTGACGACCCATAAGTTCGGCCTCAACGAGGTCGATCTGGCGATCCGGTCGGTCGGCAATAAGGAAGGCGGCGTGAAGGACGTGATCCACGCCTCGCTCATGCCCTGGCTGTAATCGACGCTACATAGAGAATAGACCGGGCGCCCATTGCGGCGCCCGTTTTGTTTTAGAGACCGAATGGATAGGTGTCAGGCGCGCCATGGGGAGGCGGCCCCCGCAACGGCGTCACCGCGCGGGTTTCCTCAAACCAGACGAAGGCGTCGAACTGCTCTGGCAGAACCGCCTCGAAATAATGACTCGAAAATTCTGTATCGGGCCGATAGACGACCCCGACGGCGCGTTCGAGACGCGGCCTCATCAGCGCCTCGCAAAGCTCCGCATTTCCGCGCAGATCCGTCAATGAGCGGGCGACGCCGCTCTGGCGAAAGATGCGTTCATAAGAATCCTCGCGCGCTGGCCGCACCTGCATGACCTGCATGGGCGCGCCCCAGTTATCTGCGGCAGCGACCGTGCCACGATCCGTGCCAAAGCCAATCAGAGCGGCGCTCTGGCCAAAGGCTTTCCGGCAAAGCTCGCCAATATTGAATTCGCTCTGCCACCCCATGGCGGTCGCCGAGGCGTCGCCGATGTGTGAATTATGAGCCCATATGACCGCCTTGGCTTTCGGACCACGCGCATCCATCACATATTTCAATGTATCGAACATATGTCGATCGCGCAGATTCCATGACGAAGTTCCGCCTTCGTACATTAATCGATAATATTGCTCGGCGGCGCGCACGATGCGCGCGTTTTGCGCGGCGTCGAACCAGTCTTCATTGTTGCGCAAGGCATGGGCGCTGCGTTGCTCCAGAAGTTCACGCAACTGCGCCACCACGGCCTGCTCGCAAGTTTCCCCATCGCTGCTCAGGATAAAGCGCCCGTAATACGCTGGCTCTTCCTGCCATGGCGACAAGCAGCCATAGCGCCGACGCGCTCTGGCGGCGGCGTCGGGGTCCACTTGGTCGAGATAAGAAAGAACAGCCGTAATGGACGCCCGCAACGAATAGACATCGAGCCCGCGGAATTCGACTCTGTTCTGTGGCGCGATATGTTCGTTATGCTCGCGCAGCCAATGGGTGAACTGCGCCACTTCCTGATTACGCCACATCCACGTCGGGAACCGCGCGAAGGTCTCTTCTGAATCGGCTGCGGCCGTATGGCCCAGGGGGCGATGACGCACATAACGATCAATGCGCGCGGCGTCAGGCCAATCCGCTTCCACCGCGACTATCGTGAAGCCATGATCAGTGATGAGACGCTGCGTGATGGCGGCGCGGGCGTTGTAGAATTCCGATGACCCATGGGTCGCTTCGCCAAGCAGGACGACGCGCGCCTCTCCAAAACGATCGAAGAATGGGCCGAACGCGGAAGGTTTCTCAGGCTCTGGAAGATGAACGCAAGCGTTGCGCACAAGCGCGGCGGCTTCATCAGCCCCCAGAGCGCGCATCCGCGCTGTCGTCGCAGCATCGCTCATCATCAACGCTCCGCTTTATTCAAAGCTCCCGTCCAAGCTTGCGATCCAGCGACCATGGACCACCGCCGCGCAGCGCAATCGCGAAATAGATAATAGCCCAGGTGAGCACCATCTCGTAGCCATTGCGATTAGCTGCAAAGCCATTGGGCCAATGAGCGACAAAAACGAGGATCAGAGACTCGATGCAGAAAGCGGCCGCAAAGAAGCGGGTGAACAGGCCGAGGATGATGCAGACAGCGCCGACCGTCTCAAGAAACATCAGGAAATAGGCCATGGATGCTGCAGGCTGAATCCCCAAGCGCTCCATGGTCGCGATGACTGGCGCAGGGCCGTTCATCAGTTTCATGACGCCATGCACAAGCATGGGAGCGCCCACGGCGATGCGGATGAGCGGATAAGAAAAATCCGACACGCATCGATAGAACGGCGCCAAAGAGGGGATCAGAAGCCGCGCTTGAACAGGCTCCATGAGGACCTCCGGTTCAGGGATCATAACCGCTGACGCGGCGCGGACACCATGCCCCACACAACCAGAACAACGATCGCGCCGACCACTGCGCCGATGAGCCCCGCGCTTTGATCTGCCCGATACCATCCAAGCGTCTGGCCAAGGAACGTCGCGACGAAAGCGCCGCCTATTCCTAATAATGTCGTTGTGATGAAACCTGAAGGTTCGTTTGGACCGGGCATGATGACCTTCGCTATGATTCCAGCGATGAACCCGATGACGATTGTCCAGATCAAATTCATGACAGTCCCCTTTCACGCTTCTCAGAGAGGTCACAATTTCGCTAAATCCGCATCGCTGGGCAGTTCGCCCTGCGGGGTCAGCTGATCTACAGCCTGTGGCAGGGCGGTGACCAACTCGCGCTTCAGCAGGTCGACGGGAACCTGGAAACGCTGCGCAAGCTCCTCAAGCGTTCCGCCACCGAGCGCTCTCTCCATCTGATCAGCTTCAATTGGTACATTCTCGCCGCTACCGATCCACGAGCGCGTCTGGTCAGTGAACCCGCTCTGCTCGAAACGACCAATAAGACCCTTCAAGGCCGCTGCGCCGCCCAGCATGGCAAGCAAGCCGCCTGCGCCCATTGAACCCAAGCTGCTTGATGACTGGGAAGGAACGCTGCTGGCGCGCTGCGCTGAATAGGACTGCCAAGCCTTAGCCGCCAGCACGAGCATGACGCTCTTGGCGATTGGAGACAGGCCGGACGCTGAAATCTGCGCTCCGGGTGCGGGCGTTTGCGCACGCGCATCGGTTTGCGACGGCGGCGTCTGGTTGACGAGATAGCCTAGAACCTGATCCAGCAAAGCCATTCGTGTGTCCTCCTCAAGCGGACGGGGCGCCGCGAATGGTTCAACACGCTAGACCGCGATATGGATCCATGCAGACGCAGCTTCGTTCACACCTGAGCGGAGGAGCCTATGCGCTCGTTTAGACAGGCGCCAAGGGACAAGCAGAACTGTTCTTCCGAAAAAGGCTTCTCAAGCCATTGGACGCCATCAAATGTTTTGTTGGCCGCACTTCGGTTGAACCCGCTGATGATAAGGAAGGGAATGCATTGCTCCCGCAGCTTTCGCGCTGTGGGATCCGCCTTGCCATCAGCAAGGCTAAAATCGACGATCGCGACATCTGGCTTTTGATCGCAAAGAAAGGACAGAGCCTGCGCATTACGGGTAAAAATGGCGGCCACTTGAAAGCCTTGTGCTTCGAGCATGCCCTCAACCATAAGCGCGATCATCGGCTCATCTTCGACGAGCATGACGCTTCGGCCAGGTTCCATGGCGTATCCTCCAGACCGATTTTCAAGAAAAGCCGGCGCAACCAAAGCATTCAGGCAAGAAGTCTCGACCGCTCCGCTTAGGAGCCTAAAGGATGAAGCCTTGAGGCAGCTCCATGCCGGACACCCGCGCGATCTCACGCAGGGCTTTCAGGTCGAGGATCTCGATCTTGCGGCAATCGAGCTCAACGATATTCTCTTCCCGCAGCGCCCTCAGCACACGATGCACATGCACAGGGGTCAGTCCGCAGCAATCTGCGATCTGCTGAATGGACAGAGGCAGCCGAAACCCATGTTCCTGCGAAAGGCCCAGTTTGAGCAGACGCAAATGGATCGACGCGATGAGATGAGCAAGGTTTCGCTTGGCGTCACAGGCGCCGACTGCGGTGAGCCGTTCCGCAATCATGGACGACTCATGCGCCTGCATCATCATGATGCGGCGACTGACGCCGGGCGCCGTAGCGACTTCAGAGAAACGCTCGGCATCGAAGGCGCAATAGGTGACGTCAGTAACCGCCTGCACCCCGAATTCGGAAACGCCAGTGACGCAGGTCTCAAGTCCAACCAAATCGCCGGGCAACAACAGGTGGACGACCTGACGCTCGCCGCTGTCCAGCGATTTATATTTGATCCCCCAACCTGAAAACATCGTGAAGAGACGAGGGCGCTGGGCGCCCTGCTCGATGATGACGTCGCCGCTCCATGCACGTCCATGCGCGATCTTGAACGACTCTATGAGCGTCAGATCGGGGCTCGTGGCACAGGAAGGGTTCAGCGAACAATTGCGGCAGGAGGGAACCTTCGCATCGACAACCCGCGCAGCACTGTGCACAACAGACATGACTCACCTCGCGCCAGACAGACCAGGGACAGCCTTCGGCTCATCGCCGCGAATTGACGGATGCAAGTTTGCGCCGCTGCAAAAGTTAACCAGCGCAATAGTCTGAAAAGGAATTTTGGAAGCACGTCGTTGAATGCGAAAACAGAAACATTCACGCCATTTTCTGTCAACTCACCACTAATGAGACGCCACCGCTCCAACGCGTGAGAGTTGCTCAAACAAAAGGGGTAAATTTATTGGTCATCGGAACGTCGAAGACCGCGAAAAGACCCGTGCGATGGGCATTTATCGCGCCCAACAAAAGATGACTGAGGAAGCTTTGACCCTGTCCAAATAGACAGGTGGGGATTAATCTTAATCGGCAAAAGCTATTTGATCAGCGCATCCCGCGAGCACGATCAAGGGCGTTCATCATTTAAATTAATCTCTATTAAAAACCGCAGGAGCATGACGCACCTGCGGTTCATCGCGCAATTAAGGATTAATGCCCGAACACAGCCTCGCGAATACGCTTCTTCTGCTCTGGCGTAGCGACGTTCAAGACCTTGCGGGTGATGTCGAGCGCCCTGCCCGGATCCTGATAGGCGACGAAGCGCTGGGTCTTCTCACCCTCAGCGATCAGGGCCGGATTAGAGAGCGCGCGACGCACGGCGTCACGCAGGAAGGCGAGCCGATCTGGCGCCGTGCCAGGAGCGGTGACGAGAATGCGTCCGAGATCGTTGAGATCGGAGCGGAAATCGAACCACCATTCCTGATCCGGCGTGAGCTTGACCTGCTCATAGACCGTCGGGACATTCGGCAGCAGTGCGGAACGCACGCGCGCCATCGACGCCACCGGAACAGCCTGCCCGGCCTGGGCATAGTTCGCGGCCGAACTGTCGGAGACATAGAGCCCGTCAACTTCGCCGCGCTCCATGGCCAGCGAAATTTCACTGCTGCTGCGATAGCCGAGGATCGTCTGGCAATTCAACTTCAACGCCTCGCAGGTCAGGGCCGCGCCATCGGCGGGACCATCGCTTGGGCCTGTGCCGCCCCAACGGATCTTGCGCCCTGGCTGCAAGGCGTCTGCGACCATCTTGACGCCGGACTGCTTGCTGGCGAGCCAGATCCAGGGATAAGCGCTGATGACGCCGAGGTGATCGAACTTCGCCAGATCGTAACGGATATTGTCCTGCTCCAGCAATTGACCAAGCGCGGCAGGCGTTCCGTTGACGATGAGCAGGCGCAGACCGTCCGGCGGCGCGCTGTAGGTCTGATTCAGCGCGAGCAATCCGCCAGCGCCGGGCACATTATCCACCACGACATTGGCGCCGAGTTCTGTGGCGAGATAGGGCGCGATCATGCGGGCGTAGGCGTCGAAGCCGCCCCCTACCCCAAGGCCGACGATGAAATGGACCGTCTTGCCCTTGTAATAAGCGGCGGCGTCCTGCGCCTGCGCGCCAAAATTCATGGTGAGAGCCAGCCCCAAAGCGGCCATGCCGGAAAGGAAGAATCTGCGCGTCATTCTGGTCTCCAAAGCGCCGGGAATCCGCTTGTCTATCGCGGCTGCGCCTTGACCAGTCAAGCAGGCCCCTCTTCACCTCGCCGGGAGAGCGGTCTTGCACCACTCGAGCAGCGCTTCCATCGCCTTTCCAAAAGCCTCGTTCATGGCGGCGACAGCAGCTTCTGGCTCTGTTGAAGGCGCAGGCGCCTCACCCTGAATCTCGCCCCTCCCGATCACTTTCCCGTCTTCGCCGATCAGTCGAACTGAGAACCGCACTTTAGCCAAGGGCGTCTGCGCTTCGGCCATCTGAAAAGCGCTAATATCGATCTGCAACTGAAGCTCCGGAGTCGGCGTATCGCTCGGGGCAGTGGCGAAGCGGTATCCCGCTTTATCGAAACTCTGGAGGACGCGCTTTTGCACAAGCTTGGGGATGGAGTCCGGCCACTGTACGGCTTGCGGCTGCAACTGACCCTGCGCAGTCTTGATGATAAGGCGCTGCGTATCGAGGGAAGCGACCGTAGTTGGATCGGCCACGATCAGCGCGGCCTCCGGCATGTTGGACAGATCGATGTTCACGTCGGGCGCAGTGAGGTCATAAAGAACGGGCTTCGCCTCCTTGTCGCCACCTCCGAGGGTTCGATCCAAGCCCTGCAGGATCGAGTCGATACGCCCAGAATTGCGGCCCAGCGCAGCAGCGAAGGACTGCGCATTGATCACGATGTCGTGCAGCGGCTCCGCATTGTCTGTAACCAGCATCTTCACCGCATCCAATGTCTCGCGCGCCTGTTGCTGGAGCGACGTTGCGGCTCTCGCCACGATCACCGGAGCGCCTTTCGCGCGATCCAGCGGCTTGTCGGCGTCGCCTCCCGTCAACGATACATAGACCGCGCCGAGCAAACCCTGCGCCTCAAGCGTCGCCTGCGTCGCGCTTGTGATGGGCGCATCGCGTTCGATCGCCAGATGGGCGTTCACGGCGCTGAGATTGGACTTGTCGAAGGAGAGGCGCGTCACTTCGCCGATGCGCACACCGTTGAATGCGACGGGCGCCCCCGCCCGTAGGCCCGGCGCCACGGTCTCAAAGCGCACGATCAGTTCATCCCGCCCGCGCAGGCTGCCCTTGTTCTGGATCCACAAAGCGAAGCCTAGGCCCGCGAGCCCAATCAGCAGAGCGAAAAGGCCAACGACGATATAGCGAACACGTGGCTCCATGGACGTACCTTAAGAGAGTTGCGCCGCTTTGCCCCGTTCGCCCTGAAAATAGGCGCGCAGCCACGGATGATCGAAAGCGAGCATGTCACCCATGGCGCCCTGCGCAATGATGCGTCCGTCATAAAGCGCCAGAATGCGACTGCAGACGGACTTCAGGGAATTGAGATCATGCGTCACCATGAAAACGGTCAGGTTCAGGACCCGTTGCAGAGTTCTGATCAACCGGTCGATTTCCCCTGCGGCGATGGGGTCTAGGCCGGAGGTCGGTTCATCGAGAAAAAGAATGTCCGGGTCGAGGGCGAGCGCGCGGGCGATAGCGACGCGCTTTGTCATGCCGCCAGAAATTTCGCTGGGCAGCTTATCCGCGTCGGCGTCGGTGAGGCCGACCATCGCAAGTTTCGCCAACGCAACATCCGCATACATGGCGTCGGAGCCATGCAGGTATTCGCGCATCGGAAACTCCACATTCTCCCGCAGCGTCAGCGAAGAAAAAAGCGCGCCTTGCTGAAACATCATGCCGCAACGCTCGCCAACCCTACGCGACTGCAGGGCTGTCGCATGCTCCAGGCGCACTCCCATGATTTCAACGACGCCCGAAGTCTTCGGCAAAAGGCCCAGCATGGTCCGCAACAAAACCGTCTTGCCCGAACCCGAGGCGCCGACCAGCCCGACAATCTCTCCGCGTCGCACGTTGAAGGACAGGCCGCGAATGACTTCCCGTCCGCCAAGGACGACGCGCAGATCACTCACCGAGATGACTTCGTCCGCCGCCATGGATCACATCCCCACGGCTGCGAAGAGCACGGCGAAAATCCCATCGAGCACGATGACGAAGAAGATGGAGCGCACAACGGAGGCGGTGGCGCCAAGGCCGAGCGACTCTGCGCTCCCCTGCACCTTCATGCCTTCCAGCGCGGCCACCGCGCCAATCACAAAGGCCATGACAGGCGCCTTGATGAGTCCAACCTCGAGATCGATGTGGGAGGCCGCCTCGTGCAAACGCTCAAGATAAACAGCAGGGCTCATATCGCCGTAGGTCGCAGCCACCACCCCCGCACCGTAAAGCGCCGCCCCGTTGCCGATGATCGTGAGAAGCGGCGCCGCCACGATCAGCGCGAGTATGCGCGGCAGAATGAGATATTCGATGGGGTCGAGACCCATGGTGCGCAGCGCGTCGATCTCCTCACGCATTTTCATGGAGCCAATCTCCGCCGTATAGGCGCTGCCCGAACGGCCAGCGACCATGATGGTCACAAGCAGCACGCCAATTTCGCGCAGCACCAGAATTGTGACGAGATCGACCACATAGTTGGTCGCGCCGAAGCGCTGGAAATGGAAGAAGCCCTGCTGCGCGAGGATGCAGCCGATGAGGAAACACATCAGGGCGATGATGGGCGTGGCGCGCAGGCCGGTGCGATCAAGATGATGGATGGCGGAGCGAAGGCGTAGGCGCGAGGGAGACCGCAGCCCCTGCCAGAAGCAGAAGGTCAGCCGTCCGACTAGATCAAGGAAAGCCGCGAAGTCGACGGCGAATGCCCTCGTGCTGAGGCCTATCCCCTCCAGCCAGTTGGCCAGCGTGTCGCCGCGCGCGATCTGCCGGCGCTGCCGCGACAGGGCTTTCTCCACCCCAGCGAACAGGTCGGCTCGCGCATCGCGTGGGATCGCTATGCGCGCCTCGACCCCAGCCTCGGTCGCGCAGCGCTGTAGGCGCTCCAAAGCCCAGACGCCAAATGTGTCGAGGCGGCCAACGCTTTCAATATCGATCGTGAGCTTGCCCTCAGGGGCGAAGGCGGCTTGCGAAAGCCGTTCGAGATCCGCAGCATGCGCCCCCGTCCAATCCCCGCTTGCGCTGAGCACGGCGCCGCCGGGGCTTGAACTCGAGCGCAGCGTCGGCCCCACCGCCATCGGCTTCAGCGCCCCCGCACGAGCGCGATATTGACCGCCGCTATATCGCCGCCCTGTGAACGGATGGAGACGGACTGGCGATTGCCGCGCACGGCGATGGATATGCCGGCGCTAAAGCCCGGCCCCTGCGCAGAGCCCTGCATTGAACCATGGCCGAGTCGTCCGACAATCGGCCCCCGCACATTGCGCGTGGTCTCCGCCCATTCCCCGCTGAGCCGCCCACCCTCATTGCGTAGGGAATTGATGAGATCGAAGCCGGTCGTGTCGCTGCGGCAACGCAAGCGCAGGTTCATGACGTCGCCCCTGCCGGCGTAATCAGCCCCGCATCGCAGGCGTTCAGTCCGCCCGTCGGTGTGGGACAGGGAGCCTGAACCCGACCACGAGCCCTCGAATTCGCGAAAGCCGCCGCCCTGTTGCGCTAAGGCCGGCTGGGCGACGAGGCCCAGCACAAACAAAACCATGGCGCCCGCTGCGCCGGAGCCCCGATAGATCGCCTTGCCCACGCCGTTCTCCTTCGGCCACTCCCCGCGCTTGCCCAGCTAGGCATGCCCGGGGGGGCCGAAAGGTTCCGCCGCAAGGCTGTCGGCGAAGGTGAAGGGCTATTCGATCCCGGCCGCCGCCTCATCGGCGAGCGTGCGCTGGACAGCCGGCCTAGCCATCATCAGGGCATGGTGGGCGAAGAGGTTCGGATAATCCTTGGCGTCTGGCTCCGCATAGCCGACGAAACGCCAGAACAGTCGAAACAGGTGGATGTCCGCGACTGAATAATCACCCAGCGCCCAGCCGCCGCCCCCCAGTTTGCGGTCGGCGCCAAGGAAGACCTCGCGCGCATAATCGACGCTGATGCGCCGCGCCGGGTGCAGCGTGGAGGCCACGTAGGACATCCAGGAAACCACCTGCGCCTGCCCCTCGGCGTCGTCGGGGATCAGCCGCGCCTGTGGGAACGCCCGTGCTAGATAGAACAAAATGCCCGCAACCTCGGTGAGCGGCCGACCATCAATCAACAGAAGCGGCACCTTGCCCTCGGGATTGAGCGCGAGATAGCCAGGCTCACGTTGCTGCTTGTTTTTCAAGGAGATAGGACGCGCTTCGAACGGAGCGCCGATTTCGTGAAGGGCGATGTGGGGCGCCATGGAGCTGGCGCCGGGTGCGTAATAAAGGGTCAACATGGGGCCTCCCGTGATCTGTAAATTGGACTGGTCAAAGCTTATAATAATTCCAATGTGCCGTCGCGCCCTTGTGGGCGCAGGATTCGCATTGTAGAGCTCTAACTTGGAACTTCTGGGAAGATTGCGAGAGATGAGGGACAAGCTCGAACAAGCAGGACTGCGCGTGACGCGCCAGCGGATGATGATCGCCAACCTTCTGTTTGCGAAGGGTGATCGCCATGTGACGGCCGAAGCGCTCTATGCCGAAGCGAGCGTCATTCCCTATCCCCCTTCCCTCGCCACGATCTACAACACCCTGCGCGACTTCGCGGATAAAGGCCTTGTGCGCGAAATCGCCCTGTTTGGCGGCAAGGTGTGGTTCGACACCAAGATCGGCCCCCACTTCCATTTCTATCTGGAAGATCGGGAAGAGCTGTTCGACATTCCAGAGGAACTGCTCCCCTCTTTCGACATCCCTGCCCCTCCCGGCACCCGGATCGCAGGCATTGATGTCGTGATCAAGCTTGAGCGCCTGCCCGAAGGCATGAACCTCGGCGCCTGCACAGAAGCGTCCACCGCCGCCTGACCCATCCCGCCCGCTGCGTCGCGAAAGACGCATTGTCGGGTGGTCGCGGATGGGTTATTCGAAACGCGTTCGCCTTGGCAGGGCCGCGCGCCGCTGCCGAACAAGAGGCATGCCCGGAGACGAGTTCCGACCATGAGCGCACGCATCTACCGCCCGGCCAAGGGCGCAACCCAGTCCGGTTCCGCCAAGTCTCGTCGCTGGCTGCTTGAATTTGAGCCGGAAAAGGCGCGCGAAGTCGAACCGTTGATGGGCTGGACCAGTTCAAGCGACATGAAGTCCCAAATCAAGCTTTGGTTTGCCACCAAAGAAGAAGCCCTGGACTACGCCGCGCGCGAAGGCATCGAGGCGCGCGTTGAGGAGCCGGCCGCCAAAGCCACCAAGATCGTCTCCTATTCCGACAATTTCCGCCCCGGCCGTCTTGGTCAGTGGACCCACTGACGCGGCCCTCTTGGCCCCGTAGCTCAGCTGGATAGAGCAGCCGCCTTCTAAGCGGCAGGTCGCAGGTTCGAACCCTGCCGGGGTCGCCAGCGGGCGGGCTAATGAATATGGCGAAACCGCCTGCTTAAACTTGCGGAGGAAAATGAGATGAGAAATTCCCTTTCCGTTTTCAGCGCCCTTGTCCTCTCATCCCTCGCCCTGCCCGCCAGCGCACAACAGGCGCCTCCGCCGAAAATCGAATTGCGGCTGATCACTCTCGGAACGACAGCGGGTCCGCTCCCCCGTCCCGACCGCGCGCAGTTTTCGAATTTGCTGATCGTGAACGACGTCCCCTATCTCGTCGACGCCGGAGAAAATGTGACCCGGCGCATCGTGCAGTCGAAGACCGACTTCACGAAGGTCGGCAAAGTATTCATCACCCATCCCCATAACGATCATATGGGTGGCGTCGCGAATCTGCTGAACGTCGCCTGGCAATACGCCCGCAAGGAGCCCATCGAGATCTATGGCCCCCCGGGCACGGAGGAGACGGTTCAGGGCGCGCTCGCCTTCAACAAAGTGGATGAAGAGATCCGACTTTCTGAAAACAGGGACCTGCCCCTTGGCGCGATCGTCAAGGCCAAGAACGTGGGAACAGGCGTCGTATATCAGGACGAGAATATGAAGGTCGTCACTCAGGAGAATTCGCACTTCCAATTTCAGCCCGGCTCTCCTGCCTATGGCAAGTACAAGTCCTACGCCTATCGCTTCGAAACAAAGCATGGGACGATCGTCTTCACCGGGGACACCGGCCCGTCGGATCAACTCGCCACTTTCGCCAAAGGCGCCGACA
>CANGOK010000072.1 GCA_947455285.1 Beijerinckiaceae bacterium
ACTTCACCAATTCCGCAGCCTTCTTCACGAAACGATCATCGAAGGTCTTGGAAAGATCCACGCTCGCGCCCTGCAATTCGGGATCGAACTTCGTCAGCATGTCGCTGGTCGACTTCATGCCCGAGGGATCGATCACGCCGGTCAGCGAATAGGACGCCTTCGAGTTCTTCGCCGAGAGCATGTAGAGCTCCTTGTCGCCCAGCAGATATTCGGGCGGCACGGTGGCGGCGATGTCTTCTGGGGTGGCGGTCTTCAGCCACTGCAGGGTCTTGTAGAAGGCGTTGGTGAGGGCCTGCATCGTGTTCGGGTTCTGGTCGATGAAGCTCTTCTTGGCATAGAGCACGGCGGCGGGATTGGAGCCGCCAAACAGGGCGCGCGTGCCATCCTCAGTGCGGGTGTCGATCACGACGCGCACTTCGCCTGCGCGCTCAAGAAACGACAGCACAGGCTCAAGATGCGACACCGCGTCGATCTCGCCCTTCTGCATGGCGGCCAGCGCCGATTGCGCCGAACCGATGCCGATATAGGATGCGTCGGAGGGTGAAAGACCCGCGCGCGCCATGACGAAATTCATCAGCATGTTGGTGGAGGAGCCCGGCGCCGTGACGCCGATCTTCATGCCCTTGAAATCGGCAGGGCTTTCCCACTTGCGATCCTTCTTGACCGCGACCGCGATGGCCGGGAAGCGCCCAAGCTCGATGACGGCGCGAATGTCCTGACCCTTGGCCTGCATGCGGATCGTATGTTCATAGGCGCCCGTCACCACATCGATGGAGCCACCCACCAGAGCCTGCAGACTGCGCGCGCCGCCGGAGAAATCCTGAATCTCGACATCGAGGCCCTGCTCTTTGAAAAAGCCCTTACGCTCGGCGATGGTCAGCGGCAGGTAATAGAGCAGCGCCTTGCCGCCGACGCCGAGCGACAGCTTCGGCTTCTCCGGCGCCTGCGCGAAGGCCGAGGCGCTGGCGGCGATGGTGAGGCAGGCGGCGGCGAGAAGCCGGATCATCGACATGGGTCTCTCCCTTCAGGTTGTTTCAGGCGCAGGCGGGCGCCAGGCGAGCAATCTGCCCTCGACCAGCGTCACGCCATAATCGATCAGGATCACAAAGAGCGAAAGCACCACCATGCCCGCATAAACGCCGGTGATGTCGAAGGTGCCTTCCGCCTCGTGGATGAGATAGCCAAGCCCCGCAGCCGAGCCCAGATATTCGCCCACCACGGCGCCTACCAGCGCAAAGCCGATGGAGGTGTGCAGTGACGAGAACATCCATGACAGGGCGGAGGGCCAATAGACATGGCGCAGCAACTGGCGCTCGTTCATGCCCAGCATGCGCGCATTGGCGAGCACCACGGGGCTAACCTCCTTCACGCCCTGATAGACGTTGAAGAAGACGATGAAGAAAACCAACGTGAAGCCCAGGGCGACCTTGGACCAGATGCCGAGGCCGAACCACAGCATGAAAATCGGCGCCAGCACCACGCGCGGCAGGGCGTTGGCCATTTTCACATAGGGATCGAAGACCGCCGCCACACGCGGTTGGCGCGCGAACCAGAAGCCCACAACGATTCCCGCCCCCGAGCCGATGACGAAGGCCAGCATGGTCTCGGTGAGGGTGATCCCGAGGTGCTTCCAGATGACGCCCGTGGCGAAGAGCTTCCAGATGCGGGCGATGACGTCGAGCGGCGTCGAGAAGAAGAACTGCACGGTCTTCACGTCGCCGAGCAGCGGATAGGTGGAGACGAGATGCCAGATAAGCAGCAGGCCAAGGCCGACGCCGATCTGAAGCAGGATGAGGCTGAAGCGGTTCATCAGGCGCCCTCCCCTTTGTCCTGCGCCCCATAGGCCTTCATCACCTCATCGCGCAGATCCTCCCAGATCGCGCGGCGATATTCGTGGAAGGCGGGGTCGAGACGGATTTCGTTGATGGAGCGCGGACGCGGCAGATCGATGCGATGATCCGCCATGATGCGCGAGGACGGCGCAGCCGACATGACCACCACGCGGTCGGCCAGCGAAATCGCCTCTTCAAGATCATGGGTCACAAATAGCACCGCCTTGCGGTCCGCAGACCAGAGCGACAGCAAGAGATCGCCCATCATGCCACGCGTCTGCGCGTCGAGCGGGCCGAAAGGTTCGTCCATAAGCAGGATGGAGGGGTTTCGGATCAGCATCTGGGCGAGCGCCACGCGCTTTCGCTGGCCTCCCGAGAGCTGATGGGGATAACGCTGCGTGAACCGCGCGAGGCCGACCTGCGCCAACAGGTCCTGCGCGCGCTCGCGCGCCTCAAGAGCAGATACGCCTGCGATCTCCAGCGCCACGGCCACATTGGCCAGCGCCGTCTTCCAGGGCATGAGCGCATCCTGCTGGAAGAGATAGCCCGCCTCCTTCGTCACACCCTCGACCTTGCGGCCGTTCACGAGGGCTTGTCCGGCGCTAGGCTCAAGCAGTCCGGCGACGACATTGAGCAGGGTGGATTTGCCGCAACCGGTGGGGCCGACAATGGCGACGAACTCCCCCGCCGCCACATCCAGCGTCGCCCCCTTCACCGCCTCATAGGCGCTTGGGCCGGAGCCAAAACGCACGCTCACCTGATCGAGGTGGACAATCCCGGCGCCGGCGGCGCGAGACTGAACGGATGCTTGCGGTTGAACAGGCATGGGACGCGGGCTTTCCTCCGGGGAAGCGCACGCTCGCTCAATTCACGCCCGCTTGCAAGCGAGGCCTGCTCAATCGACCAGCTCGACCAGCGGCAGGGTGTCGGGCGCCAGATGGAGCGCGCTGACATAGCCGTCCTGAAACTGCAGCCAATCGCAGAACTCGACATTCGAGACCTTGCCGGTGCCCCGGTGGCGCATGCGGCAGATGCGCCGCGCCACCACGCGGTCGCGGTCCACCACCACATCGCAAATGTCCTGGCGCAGCACGTCATATTCAATGGCGATTTCGCGCAGCCCCCGACGGATGCCCTCCGCGCCTTCATAAGCCCCGAAAAATGGCATGGCGCGATGATCGCGGCCAAAGACGACCGTGGCGTGGGGGGCCAGATAGGTCATGGCTTCCTCTATGTCATGATCAGCCAGACATTCCATCAAGCGGACGGTTCGCTCCTCGAGCAGCTCGCGATCGATCGAGGCGAGAAGGCCAAGAGTTTCGAATGTTTGCATCTGTTTCCCCCACAATGTCACGATATTAACATCAAGAGCAACAAATCGATATCACACGATCACATTCGAGCAAGCACAAATTGGACAAAATTGCGAAATTTCAAATAAAAAAGGCAGGACTGTTACAAACAGCCCTGCCCGCCAAAGTCATCGCCCGTATCGGGCGGAATGTTACATTCGTATTAGTTGCGGGCCTTGTCGACCAGCTTGTTCTTGCCGATCCAGGGCATCATGGCGCGCAGACGAGCGCCGACTTCCTCGATCTGGTGGGCGTTGTTGCGGGAGCGAGTCGCCTTGAACGAGGTCTGGTTGACCTTGTTCTCCAGCATCCAGTCACGCGTGAACTTGCCGGACTGGATGTCCTCCAGAACGCGCTTCATCTCCGCCTTGGTCTCCGGCGTCACGATGCGCGGGCCGGTGACATATTCGCCGTATTCGGCGGTGTTGGAGATCGAGTAGTTCATGTTGGCGATGCCGCCCTCATAGATGAGGTCGACGATCAGCTTCACTTCGTGCAGGCACTCGAAATAGGCCATCTCGGGGGCGTAGCCCGCCTCGACCAGCGTTTCGAAGCCAGCGCGGATCAGCTCGACGAGGCCGCCGCACAGAACGACCTGCTCGCCGAAAAGGTCGGTCTCGCATTCTTCCTGGAAGGTGGTCTCGATGATGCCCGCACGGCCGCCGCCAACCGCCGAAGCGTAAGACAGGCCGATGTCATGGGCGTTGCCCGAAGCGTCCTGATGGATCGCGACGAGGCAGGGAACGCCGCCACCCTTCATGTATTCGCCGCGCACGGTGTGGCCGGGGCCCTTGGGGGCGACCATGAGCACGTCGATGTCGGAGCGGGGCTCGATCAGATTGAAGTGCACGTTCAGGCCGTGGGCGAAAAGAAGCGCCGCGCCGGGGCGGATGTTGGCCGCGATATGGTCGCGGTAGATGTCAGCCTGCAGCTCGTCGGGGGTCAGCATCATGATGACGTCGGCCCACTTGGAGGCTTCGGCCACTTCCATGACCTTGATGCCTTCGCCTTCGGCCTTCTTGGCGCTGGGCGAGCCCTTGCGGAGAGCCACGACGAGCTCCTTCACGCCGGAATCGCGCATGTTGAGAACGTGAGCATGGCCCTGTGAGCCGTAACCGACGACGGCGACCTTCTTGCCCTTGATCAGATTAATATCAGCATCCTGATCGTAATAGACGCGCATGACGTATTTTCCCCGTTGGACGACGGGTTGACCGTCGCTGAATTTCAAGGTGACAGCCTTCTAAGCGGGCGGAGCCGATCCGTCAAAGGAAACTGGCGAATTCGGCCCTCCCGCGGTTTCTCACATGCCCTTTGCGCCGCGCGTGATCGCCGCCACGCCGGTCCGGGAGATCTCCACGAGCCCGATGGGGCGCATCAGGTCGACGAAATCGTCGATCTTGGCGGGCGAACCCGTCAGTTCGAAGATGAAGCTCTCGATCGTGGCGTCGATGACCTTGGCGTGGAAGGCTTCGGAAAGGCGCAGGGCCTCGCTGCGGTGCTCGCCTGTTCCATGCACCTTGATCATGGCGAGCTCACGCTCGATGACCCGGTCCTGCATGGACAGGTCCGTGACCTTGTGGATCGGCACGATGCGCTCGAGCTGGTGAGTGATCTGGTCGATCACTTCGGGCGTGCCGGTCGTCACGATGGTGATGCGCGACAGATGCTCGCCATGGGCGACCTCGGCCACCGTGAGGCTCTCGATATTGTAGCCGCGGCCCGAAAAGAGGCCCACGACGCGGGCCAGCACGCCCGGTTCGTTATCAACCAGCACGGAAAGCGTGTGACGCTCGGTGCCCGACTTGGCGAGGGCGGAGGCATAGGGTGAAAGGGCTGCGATTGCGTTCATGATCGTGACCTTCAAAAAACTTGGCGGGCGGAGAAAGACGCTGGCTCAGACCAGCATCTTGCCCTTCTCGTCGATGATGCTGCCGATCTCGACGCCCGCGTCGTCGGAGAGCTCCGCGAGGATCATCTCGTTATGCGCCTTGCCCGAGGGGATCATCGGGAAGCAGTTCTCCTCCTTGGAGACGATGCAGTCGAAGATCACGGGGCCGGGATAGTCGATCATTTCGAGAATGGCGCGGTCGAGTTCGGCAGGATCCGAACAACGGATGCCCTTGCCGCCATAGGCCTCGGCGAGCTTCACGAAATCAGGCAGGGCGGCCGAATAGCTTTCCGAATAACGCCCGCCATGCAGCAGTTCCTGCCACTGGCGCACCATGCCCATATATTCGTTGTTGAGGATGAAGATCTTCACCGGCAGGCGATACTGCACGGCCGTCGACATTTCCTGCATGTTCATCAGGATCGAGGCTTCGCCCGCGATGTCGATGACCAGCGACTTGGGATGGGCCATCTGCGTGCCGATGGCCGCAGGCAGGCCGTAGCCCATGGTGCCAAGGCCGCCAGAGGTCATCCAGCGGTTCGGCTCTTCGAAATGATAGTGCTGGGCCGCCCACATCTGATGCTGGCCGACCTCGGTCGTGATGTAGGTGTCGCGATCCTTGGTCAGCTCATAGAGCCGCTGCACGGCGTATTGCGGCTTGATGGTGGTCTTGGATGCGCGATAGGCGAGCGACTTGCGGGCGCGCCAGTGATCGATCTGCTTCCACCAGCCAGCAAGCGCCTCTTCGTCAGCCTTAAGGCCTTCCGCGCGCCAGACGCTGATCATGTCCCCGAGCACATTGGCGCAATCGCCCACGATGGCGAGGTCGATCTTTACAGTCTTGTTGATCGAGGACGGATCAATGTCGATGTGGATCTTCTTCGACCCCGGCGAGAAGGCGTCGAGACGGCCGGTGATGCGGTCGTCAAAGCGCGCGCCGATGGCGATCATCACATCGCAATCATGCATCGTATGGTTGGCTTCGTAGGTGCCGTGCATGCCGAGCATGCCGAGCCAGTTGTCCCCGGAAGCGGGATAGGCGCCAAGGCCCATGAGCGTCGAGGTGATCGGGAAGCCTGTCAGCTCCACAAGTTCGCGCAGGAGCTTGGACGCATGCGGGCCTGAATTGATGACGCCGCCGCCGCTGTAGATGACCGGACGCTTCGCCTTGGCCATCATCTCGACGGCTTCGCGGATGCGGTCAGCATCGCCCTTCAGCTTGGGCTGATAAGTCTTGTGCTGGACGTTGAGCGGGCCCTGATAGAGGCCCAGCGCGAACTGCACATCCTTCGGCAGATCAACCACCACGGGGCCGGGACGGCCACTGCGGGCAACATAGAAGGCCTCGTGCAGAATGCGCGGCAGGTCCTCTATGGAGCGCACGAGATAGTTGTGCTTGGTGCAATGGCGGGTGATGCCGACCGTGTCGCATTCCTGGAAGGCGTCGGAGCCGATGAGATGGGTCGGCACCTGACCAGTCAGGCAGACGAGCGGAATGGAGTCGAGCAGCGCGTCGGCGAGACCCGTGATGGCGTTGGTGGCGCCGGGGCCGGAGGTGACGAGCAACACGCCGACCTTGCCGGTGGAGCGGGCATAGCCTTCCGCCGCATGGGCCGCGCCCTGTTCGTGGCGCACCAGCACATGCTGGACCGCGTTCTGCTGGAACAGCGCGTCATAGATCGGCAATACCGCGCCGCCGGGATAACCGAAAACCGTATCGACGCCCTGATCCTTGAGGGCCTCGACGATCATTTCCGCACCGGTCATCTGTTTCGACATCGCCTGCTCCGTCTGCTCGGTCTGTAGTTCAGGTCAAAGGCCAATAAAAAAGGCCCACTCGGGGGCCTCGGTCATGCGCCAGTTGCGGGAAAGCGGGTCAGGCCCGTCCCGTGTCTGGCGCGTCACATACTACGATAAGCTTCGCGCGCATTGCGCCTCTCCACCTGAAACCACGGAATTTCTAGCCCACGACGCAGGGCGGGTCAAGCAAATCCGGGCCCCTGCGTCAAAAGTCCAACATTGCGTTAACGGCCTGCTCTGCGGCTTCCGGCGCCGCCCAGACGAACTCAGGCAACTGGTGGCGGATGAAAGTGAACTGGCGCTTGGAATAATGGCGCGTGTCCGTCTTGCCCTTCTGAATGGTCTCAGCAAGGCTCGCCTCGCCCCGCAGATAGGCGACCATTCCGGGGACGCCATGAGCGCGCATGACCGGCAGGGCCGGATCAAGCCCACGCGCCGCCAGCGCCCTCACCTCCTCAAGCGCCCCCTCAGCCATCATCACATCGAAACGCGCGTCAATCCGCTGATAAAGCGCCGCCCGCTCAGGGGCGAGGAAAAGGCAAAGGCATTTCGCGGGGTCGAGCAGGCCGGGCGTGCGCGCGCCCTGAAATGCCGAAAGCCCCCGCCCCGTCGCCTCGAAGACCTCCAGCGCGCGCAGGATGCGTTGGGGGTCGCTTGGCCGCAGCCGGGCCGCCGTCAAGGGATCGCGCGAGGCGAGCCGGGCGTGAAGGGTCGCGGGATCAAGCCCCTCCGCTTCAGCCCGCACCTTCGCCCGCACCTCCTCCGGCACAGGCGGAATATCGGAGAGCCCCCGCAGCAGGCCTTTGAAATACATGCCCGTGCCGCCGGTGAAGATCGGCAGGCGCCCCTCCCCCCTCAACCGCTCCAGCACGGCGGCGGCGTCCGTGAGCCAGCGACCAACGGAATAATTCACTGAGCCATCCACATGGCCGAAGAGAAGATGGGGCGCAGCCTCCTCCTCCGCCTTGGTCGGGCGCGCCGAGAGAACCCGCAAATCCTTGTAAACCTGCATGGAATCCGCGTTGACCACGCAACCGCCCAACCGCTGCGCCAGCCTGATCGCCAAAGCGGACTTGCCGCTGGCGGTCGGTCCTGCGATGAGAATGGCCGAAGGCCCAGGCGCGCTCACGCTCGGGCGCTCCCTGAAGCCTGCGAAAGTCTCTGAAACCCATGTCGCATGTTCTGACGCTCGTCTCTTCGCCCAATCGCCCGGTCCTCGACGCCACCCTGCTGTCCGAGATCAGCGCCCACCTGCCGAGCCCCGGCGAGCCGGTCTGGCTGGCCGAAGGCGTGGCCGCCGACATTCCTTTCGCACCCATGGGCGCGACCGACAACCGCCGCATCGCAGACACCCTGCGCCTCGAACTCGGCGACCTGCCGGTCGACCTCTTCGTGCAGGCGAGCGCCCATCGGCGCAAGCGGCTTTTCCTCGCCGACATGGACTCCACCATGATCGGTCAGGAATGCATCGATGAACTCGCCGATTTCGTCGGCAAGAAGGCCGAGGTCGCCGCCATCACCGAGCGCACCATGCGCGGCGAGCTGCAGTTCGAGACCTCGCTGCGCGCCCGCGTCGCGCTGCTGGAAGGGCTGTCCGCCGATGTGGTCTCGACCGTCATTTCCGAGCGCATCAAGCTGACCCCGGGCGGCACGCAGCTTGTCCGCACCATGCGCGCCAATGGCGCCTATACGGCGCTGGTTTCGGGGGGCTTCACCCTCTTCACCGGCCCCATCGCCGCCACCATCGGCTTTGATGAGAACCGCGCCAACACGCTTCTGGTGGACAATGGCAAATTCACCGGCCGCGTCACCGAGCCGATCCTTGGCCGCGAGGCGAAATTCGAAAGCCTCGTCGAATTGCGCGCCAAGCTCGGCCTCGTGCGCGAGGAGACCATGGCGGTGGGCGATGGCGCCAATGATCTCTCGATGATCGGGGAAGCAGGCCTCGGCGTCGCCTTCCACGCCAAGCCTGCGGTGGCCGCCGCCGCAGGCGCGCGGGTGGACCATGGCGATCTCAGCGCCCTGCTTTATGCGCAGGGCTATCGTCGGGATCAGTTCGTCGATTAAGCGAGGGGCTCAAAGCCCCTCACCCGTGCCGCGAAAGCACTTCCTTCACCGCATCCACAATGCCGCCTTCCGCCACCGCGAACTGGGCGCGCTGGCGCAGTTCCAGATAATCCGCGCGGTCCTTGGTGGAGGCGGCGAGTTCTGCGCCTAGCACGAGATCGCGAATGGTCGCCTCGCCCTTCTCACGCTCATTCGAACCCTGAATGACCGCGCAGGGCGAGCCGCGGCGGTCGGCGTATTTCAGCTGCGCGTTCATGCCAGCCGAACCCAGATAAAGTTCGGCGCGGATGCCCGCAGCGCGCAGGTCGCTGACGATCTTCTGGTAGCGGGGCATCTGATCGCGGTCGAGAACCAGCACGACCACTGGGCCGCGCAGGTTGCGGCCTGAGACCAGCGGACTGTTCATGGCGCGCAGCGCCGAGACCAGACGCGAGACGCCGATGGAGAAGCCCGTCGCAGGCACGGGCTCGCCACGGAAGCGCGCCACGAGGCCATCGTAACGGCCGCCGCCGCCCACCGAGCCAAAGCGCACGGGACGGCCATGCTCGTCCTTGACCTCGAAAGTCAGCTCGGCCTCATACACGGGGCCGGTGTAATATTCGAGGCCGCGCACGACGGCGGGGTCGATGAGGATGCGGCCTTCATAGCCAGCAGCCGCGAAGAGCGCCGCCATTTCGCGCAGTTCCCCGACGCCCTCCTGACCGCGCGCAGAGGCGCCCACGGCGGCGGCGAGATTGTCGAGCGTCGCGGCGTTGGTCGCAGCCCTTGCGGCGGTGAAGGCGAGGATGCGCTCGATGGCGCTGGCGGAAAGATCAGCGCCCCTCGTGAAATCGCCTGATTCATCCTTGCGGCCGGGGCCGAGCAACAGGCGCACGCCCTCGGCGCCCAGACGATCCAGCTTGTCGATGGCGCGCAGCACGATGAGCTTCTGCGCTGCCTTGCCCTCGCCCTCGAGGCCAGCGGCCTCAAGCACGCCGTCGAGCACTTTGCGGTTATTGACCTTGATGACGAAATCGCTGCGCCCGATGCCAAGCTTCTCCAGCGTATCGGCGGCCATCATGCAGATTTCAGCGTCGGCGGCGACCGAAGCCGAACCCACGGTGTCCGCATCGAACTGCATGAACTGGCGGAAGCGGCCCGGACCGGGCTTTTCATTCCGGAACACCCAACCCATGCGATAGCTGCGATAGGGCTTGGCGAGCTTGTCGTAATTCTCGGCCACATAACGGGCCAGCGGGGCGGTCAGGTCATAGCGCAGCGACAGCCACTGCTCGTCATCGTCCTGAAAGGAAAAGACGCCCTCGTTGGGCCGGTCCTGATCGGGCAGGAACTTGCCCAGCGCCTCGGTATATTCGACGAAGGGCGTCTCCACCGCCTCGAAGCCGTAAAGCTCGTAAGACGCGCGGATCGCCTCCAGCATGGAGTTCGTCGCGCCGATCTCGGCAGGCCCACGGTCAGCGAAACCACGCGGCAGACGCGCCTTGACGGTGGAGGGAGTGGATGTGTCGGTCATGGGATCCGGGCCAGTTCAAAGAGTCCGGCGTGTCTTACGAGGGGGCGCGCCGGGGGGCAAGGGCGGAACTCAGGCGGGATGTCGCCCGATGAAGTCCAGCACGCAGGTGTTGAAGACCTCAGGCGCCTCCCAATAGAGGGCATGGCCGCATTCGGGGGCTATGACGAACTCGCTGTTGGGCAGGCGCTGCGCATAGAGGCGCATGAGCGGGGGCGGCATCCAAAGATCCGCATCGCCGGTCATCAGCAGGGTCGGGACGTGCAGATTTTCGAGCGCGGCGAAGGTGATGTGGTTCAGCGGCGTCTGACCGGTGCGCAGCCCCGTCACGGCGCCATGCTCGAGCGCCAGCCAGCGGGCGACGCCTTCAGGGTCTATGGCGCGATAGGAGGGGCCGACCTCCCGGAACTCGGAGGGCAGGTCATCGAAGCCCTGTGGGCGGATGCTCTGACTGAGCCTGAGATAGTCAGGGTCCTGCGCCCCGCCGACGCAGGAGGTGAGGCTGAGCGAGAGGAGCCTTGCGGCATGGGACAGCGCGAAATCGACGCTGATCGCCCCGCCTGCGGCTGAAGCCACAAGATGGAAGCGCCCCACGCCCATCGCATCCAGAAAATTCGCAAGATCGGTCGAGGCCGAGCCCGGATTTGCGGGATCAACAGGGTCTGATCCACGATGGCCGCGCCGCGACCAGCCGATGACGCGGTAGCCCGCCTTGCCGAAGACCGGCTGCTGATAGACCCACATATGGGCGCTGCCGGTGGCGGGATGATTGAAGACGACTGTTTCGCCCTCGCCGCCAGTGTCCCAATAAAAAAGCTTAGCCCCGGCGACGCTTACAAACCCGGTGTGGGCCGGCGCCTGTTCGGGCGGGGGTGAGCGATCAAAAACAGGCGGCGGCGCGCGGCGCTCGTTCATTCCGCCAGCACCCGGGTCGGCGGAAAGGCGACCTCGATCAGGGTGCCATCGTTCTGCTTGCTCTTGATGGTGAAGGAGGCGCGATTGGCCTCAACCAGCGCCTTTGTCAGCGGCAGCCCGAGACCAGTGCCACCCGCCCTGCGCGCAGTCGCGATCTGGCGGAAAGGCTCCATGGCGATGGCGAGTTCGCTGTCGCTCATGCCAAAGCCCGTGTCGCGGATGCGGATCACCGCATGGCCTGCATCGGTCAGCGCCGTCGAGACGATGACCTGTCCGCCAGCCTCGTTGAACTTCACGGCGTTGGACAAGAGGTTCAGCACGATCTGCCGCAGCGAGCGCTCGTCAGCCACGATGTTCGGCAGACGAGACGCCAGCGAGCTGCGGATGATGACCCGCGCGCGATCGGCCTGCGGCTGCATGATCGAGATGCATTCGGCCACGATGGCGTTAGCGTTGACGCTGCCGAAATTGAGCTCAAGCTTGCCCGCCTCGATCTTCGAGAGATCAAGCAGGTCATTCACGAGGCTCATCACATGTGCGCCCGAGGAATGAATATCTTTCAGATAGTCCTTGTAGCGCTCGTTGCCGACAGGACCGAAACGCTCCTCCATGATGACTTCGGCGAAGCCAAGAATGGCGTTAAGGGGCGTGCGGATTTCGTGGCTGACCTTGGCGAGGAAATCCGACTTCAAGGCGCTGGCGTGTTCAGCATCCTTGCGCGCGGCTTCGATCTCACGCTCGACCTTCTTCCAGGGGGTGAGATCGCGCATGACAGCGCAGAACTTCTGATCCCCTGAGGTCGCGATGCGGCCAAGGGTCATGTAGAGCGGGATCGATCCGCCCTGACGCGCGCGGCCGACGAACTCGCGTCCGTCGTTCATCACGCTGGCGACGCCGTTCGATTTCAACCCTTCGAGATAATCCAGCGCCGCAGGATGGCTCTCGCGCTCCAGCAGCACGGTGAAGGGCTCGCCAGCCACATCGCCTTGCTCGTAGCCAAATAGAGCCTCGGCGGAGCGATTAAGCGACAGAATGGCGCCCTGTCCGTCAAGCACGGCGACGCCATCGGTGGCGGTGTCGAGAATGGTGCGCAGCTCGCGCGTCTCAAGCTCGCGCTCACGCAG